>NZ_JAEKEO010000011.1:0-76510 GCF_016651075.1 Bacillus sp. TH19
CCGTTTACTTACGATTGATTCTGAATATTTCATTCAGCCTAATCCTCCAATGTTTTTATTTTAAAGTATGCTTGGGTATATATATTTAGAAGGATATGAAAGTTAGAGAGTTACTGATTCAAAAAAGAAAGCATCTGAAGTTAGGTGCTTTCTTTTGAATACTGTCCGCTATCTGTTAGTTACTTGTTTCATAAGAGGTCTTATTTCTTTAACAGGTGGTTTTTTATCATAGGCATCAACGTAAGAAAAGTAATAATTTAAGTTTCTAAGAAGTCCCTTTCCTATTTTTGCGCTTAAGAAGGGGAATACTTGTCCAGTATAATCATCGAGAGATTTACAATAGTATTTTTCATCTAAGTATATGCTGTATTTACATGTTAGTTCTACTAATGAGTTACCTTCATCATCAAATACTTCTTTAGAATCAATAATGTCTATTAATGCGAATTTTTCATTCAGATAAACTTTCTTCTTTTTCTCGTGCTTATTTGTGAGAATAAATACGAGACCAATTGCGTTAATCAAACTATTTCCTCCTATAAAAAACGGATATTAATAAAATATATCGATATACGTTAAATGTAAAGAGGAGTGGTGAAATATCATTGATAGAAAACTAAATAAGCCGATTTGTTTTTTCAAATCGGCTTATTTTTATTGAAATACTTGCGGAAATTGTTTTACGATTGCGTTTGTTATCATGTCGGCCATTTCTAATGCTTCTTTTTCAATTTTATCGTATAGTTTTACACTGGCATCATAATCTTTATTTAGGAAGGCAAGTGCTTCCGCTTTCGTTAACGCTAAATGCTCATAAAACATTTTTCTAAATTCTTCTTTTTCTATATATGGATTGATACTAGTTAGAAACTCAACAATTTCGTCTCCATTAGCGTACCATTTCTTTTCTATAGCGGCCGCTGCGTTTTGATCACCAGCTTTTGCGGCTTTAACAAGATCAGCAGCGATTGTTAAGTGGTCTTTAATTAATGCACTATATTTTTTTACTGCATTTTCTCCGTAGAATGGTTCAAGTGATAGCCCCATGTGTGTTGCATTTTGTAGAAGACGTCCAACGGTAACGTTTACGTCGGGCAAGTTAAAGATGATGCCTATAATGGCTAATCGTGTCCAAGCAACGTGTTGTTCCCATAAAGAACGCATATATCCTTTTAGAAAGTTTTCATTTTTACTAACTCGGTAATTTCGTGCAAATGAATCGAAGTTTCCATTAGTGATATGATAAGGGGAGTAATACGATTGCCAATAAGTATACATAAATAGTTACACTCCTTTGAACATGTATATCTCACAATATGATAAACGTTATTTTTAAGTTACGTGTCCAAGAGTTTTTTTGAGAGTTGGAAAAGGAGAAAGTTGAAGGGGAATAAAAAACACAATTATGATATATATGAATAAAAAGAATTTTAAAATAATAGAGGTCCTGCAAGGGAAATTGCAGGACCTCAAAAGGGTATTGCCGAGATGTCGGACTCGACTACGTAATATTATCATAAAATTCTTTTAAAAAAACCTGGTAAATGTGTCCAAATGAAAGTGGGGCTTTAATAAAGTCAAAGGGACCTGCTTCCCGCGGCAGGCCCCATTAACTAGATAATGTAGATGAGCAAAAACTCATCTAGAGTACTTTTATAGTAACAAATGAAATTCACTTTGTGTATTGAGAAAAAATGAATTGCTTGTATGAATGTAGCGGATTTATATTTTGCTTTTTGGAATTATAATCATTTGTGGAGAGCGGAATAGGATTCTAAAATGGAGAAAAGACTTTTCAGCCAGGCTACGATACATTGCAATATGTAAGTATAAAAAAAGACCCGCTAATTTAAGCAGGTCAACATAAGGGGTTTATCTAACAGATTATTATATATGGTAACAACTGTATTGTAGTTAGTCTAGAAGTTATATGTTGAGAAAATTTGTTTGAATGATATATATTTGGCACATGTATTAACGTTTAAAAAGTTGAGAAAGGAAATTCATAAGCTTGCTATAAGAAAATATGGGCTGATACTTATAAAATGATTCATATTTCCACGCATCATTATTAGAGAATTGGAGTTGTTTATTTGATGCTTTAGGTTTGTTGGAATTATTGTAACGACTCTTCATAATTTAACCTCCTCAAATTCATATGTATACGATTAGTAGTATTCTAGGAAGGTAAATTAAATGAATATTTATTTTGAAATTCTTTCTTCTTGTGTACTAGATTTGTTTTTTATGTTGGAAAACGTAGGAAGCAAATAGAACTCAAATACTTATAAAATTCAAAGTGGCGAGAATCAGTTTGATGATATAATGGGAATAGATGAAAGATAAAGAAAAGCAGGTGACTCTTTTTTGTTTACAAAAGCACAAGAACTTTTAGCGTCTTATTTCGGTTATTCGTCATTCCGAAGAGGACAAGATGAAACAATTAAAAATGTATTAGATGGGAAAGATACAGTCTGTATTATGCCTACGGGTGGTGGTAAGTCAATTTGTTATCAAATTCCCGCATTAGTATTCGAAGGAACGACATTAGTTATTTCACCTTTGATTTCACTTATGAAAGACCAAGTAGATACATTAGTACAAAACGGTATTTCAGCTACTTATATTAATAGTTCTATTTCTATTACAGAAGCAAATCAACGAATTCAATTAGCGAAACAAGGCCATTATAAGTTACTTTATGTGGCGCCTGAGCGTCTTGATTCAATGGAATTTGTTGATCAACTTATCGATATGAAAATCCCGATGATTGCAATTGATGAGGCGCACTGTATTTCGCAGTGGGGACATGATTTCCGTCCTAGTTATTTACATATACATCGCATATTAGATTATCTTCCAGAAAAGCCGCTCGTATTAGCGTTAACTGCTACGGCAACACCACAAGTTCGTGAAGATATTTGCAATACGCTTGAAATTAATCAAGAAAATACAATTATGACAACGTTCGAGCGCGAGAACTTATCGTTTTCAGTAATTAAAGGACAGGATCGTAATGCGTATTTAGCAGATTATATTCGTCAAAATCAGAAGGAATCTGGGATTATTTATGCAGCGACAAGAAAAGTAGTCGATCAGTTATATGAAGATTTAGGGAAAGCAGGAGTTTCGGTATCGAAATATCATGCTGGTATGAGCGACCACGATCGAAATGAACAGCAAGAACTCTTTTTACGAGATGAAATAAGTGTTATGGTGGCAACATCTGCATTTGGAATGGGTATAGATAAATCGAATATACGTTACGTTATCCATTATCAACTTCCAAAAAATATGGAAAGTTACTATCAAGAAGCAGGACGTGCTGGTCGTGATGGATTAGATAGTGAATGTATTTTGTTATATTCTTCTCAAGATGTGCAAGTACAACGCTTTTTAATCGATCAATCAACTGGAGAATCACGTTTTTCAAATGAGCTTGAAAAACTCCAAAATATGACCGATTACTGTCATACAGAACAATGTTTACAATCATTTATTTTGCAATACTTCGGAGAAGAGCCGAAGGAAGATTGTGGTCGCTGCGGTAATTGTACGGACGACCGTGAAAGTATCGATGTGACGAGAGAATCCCAAATGGTACTATCTTGTATGATTAGGACGAACCAACGATTCGGAAAGCAAATGATTGCACAAGTATTAACTGGATCTAAAAATAAGAAAGTCATTGAATTTAATTTTCATACTTTGCCAACGTACGGTCTTTTATCAAACCGTAGTGTAAAAGAAGTCAGTGAGTTTATTGAGTTTTTAATTTCAGATGAGTTAATTGCAGTTGAACATGGTACGTATCCAACATTAAAAGTAACGGAAAAAGGAAAAGAAGTATTACTTGGTAAAGAGAATGTTTTACGCAAAGAACGAGTAGAAACGAGACAAATTGTTCAAGATCATCCTTTATTTGAAGTGCTTCGTGAAGTACGTAAAGAAATTGCACAAGGAGAAGGTGTACCGCCGTTCGTTATTTTCTCTGACCAAACGTTAAAAGATATGTGTGCGAAAATGCCACAAAGTGACTCCGAACTCCTAACTGTAAAAGGAATCGGAGAACACAAACTTGTGAAGTACGGGTCTCACTTCTTACAAGCAGTTCAGCACTTTATTGAGGATAACCCAAACTATGCGGAAACAATTAAGACTGAAGTTGTTTCAGAGAGTAAAAAATCAGGAAAAGCGTCAGCGAATTCTCATTTAGAAACGTATGAAATGTATAAACAAGGCATTGATCTTGATGAAATTGCTAAAGAACGTAGCTTATCAAGACAAACAATTGAAAATCATTTAATTCGCTGCTTTGAAGATGGAATGGAAGTAGACTGGAATAGCTTTGTTCCAGCAGAGTATGAAGCTCTAATTGAAACTGCCGTGCAAAATGCAGAGGGTGGTCTGAAATCGATTAAGGACCAACTTCCAAATGAAGTGAGTTACTTTATGATTCGTGCTTATTTACAAATTAGAAAGTAGAGACATATAAAGGGGATAGGGATTTATGCATCACGTTTTCGTGTATGGCACGTTAAGAAAAGAGCAAACGAATGCTCATATTATGCAAGGTGCAATATGCATCGCAGACGAAGCATGGACGTATGGTAAATTATTTGATACATACGAAGGGTATCCTGCGATGATTTGTTCAAATGGGGAAAAGGTATACGGAGAAGTTTATGAAGTAAATGATGATGTTCTGCAAAAGTTAGATGAACTTGAAGAATACACAGGTAATGCAGAGAGTGATTTATATGACCGAATCACCGAAACGATTTATTTAGGTGATAGAGAAATACGTGCATTTGTGTATATTGCTCAAGATAAAGAGATGCTAAAGAAAGTTATCATTTCTGGTGATTGGGTGGAGTATCAACAAGGAAAATAAAAGCAGCTATAGAGCAGATAGTGGAATCGACCATTATCTGCTTTTTATATTGGTACTTTCAAAAATCCTATTATTTTGATAAATTGTAAATATAGAGAAATAAGAATGGTTTTTTTTCATGGGTGTCAGAAATTTAGTTTCTCACCTGTAGCAGAAAAATCTAGTGCAGGAGGAGAATAATAATGAACGAATTAAATGTGAAGGAATTTTACCAAAAACAATTCGAACTGTCGAATTACGATATCAATACAGAAAGCTGGTTAGAGCAGGTTGCTAAAGAAGTTCAAGAACAAGTTGGTCATCCATTTCAAACGATGTTAGAACTTGGTGCGGGAAATGGTGGATTTGCACGAGCGATGTCTAAGTTACAAGTGAAAATGACTACGGTTGAACTTGTACCAGAGTTAGTTATGTTTGCAAAAGAACATTCTAGTAGTGATATTGCCATTCATTGTGGAGATTTTTATCAAATTAACTTTGAAGAAAAATTTGATGTTGTTAGTTATTTAGATGGATTTGGTGTAGGAACAAATGATGAGCAATTGTTTCTACTAAAACGGATTAAAGATTGGATGAAGGAAGATGGATGTGCACTTATTGATATTTATCAACCTTTGTATTGGAAAAAGGTAAGTGGACAAGAAATGCCATTAAGTTCAGCGATGCGAAAATATGAATATGATAGTATAAATGAAAGAATGTTAGATCATTGGTGGAATCCTAATCAGCCTAATGAGATTGTAACACAGTCTTTACGTTGCTATACAGTTGAAGAGATTAGCGATCTATGTGATGAAGCAAATTTAAATATTGTAGCAATTTTCCCGGGTGGCGCATTTGATTTTGAGAAATCGCGATATAAAGAGCAAGCTTCTTTACATGAGTGCTTATCGTATCGTATAAAAGTAAAAAAGAAATAAAGAATAGATTGGGCGTCTCCCTCGTACACATTAAGCTGAATTTATGTGAAGGGAATTTCAAATTTATAGAATCTAATAACGAAAATAGTTGGTTGAGTGCTTCTATACTCATATAAATATCTTTGTTAGCTTCTAAAAGACTGAAAGGTTGGGTTAATGAAGAATGAGCTATGTTTTGGCTAAATAAAACACAAAGGTATACTAGTTTTTGTGAAATATATTCACTAGTTTGTTAAGCGAATCAAATCTTTCTAACTAATCACTCCAAATTATTAGGCAGCATATATTGTTGTGATTATTTGAAAACTAATACTAGTTCATTAAAAATCGATAAATTCATATTAAAACGCCATCCTTTTTGTATATTTCTATAAAAAGAATAGCGTTTTTTTCGTTATATGGATACAAATTTACATTATCTTGATGATAGTAATAGGGCGAGAACCTATTATGTTTAACCAATAATAAAATGACACAATTGACAAAACACGCATCGGTGTTATAATGATAAATTGTTACCAAGGTAACAAAATAATATTTTTGCATTAAGGGTGTGAAATTATGAAACAAAATAATGAACAAATAAATGAAAAAAACACAAAAATTAAAGTTGAACGTGTGCAAACTGGTATTAGGATGGAAAAAGAATGGTAAAAGTTTTGAAAGCGATGGCAGAATATCATGATATTTCGCTGGGCATTCTTCTTGAAAGAATCGTTCTACATTCTTTTGAAAATAAACCTGTGTTTAGTGATGAAAGTCTTGAAAAAGTTAAAGCTATAAAAGAAGTTTACAATATGGATTATGGCCTAGAAATAAGTCGTCAGTGGAATGATTCGGATAACTAGAATGATTATTTTTACATACAGTTCCTTGTGTAAGCAATCTATGAAATGAAAAAATAAAGAGAGAGAAAATTTTGTTTTAAAGATACTTCAAAAGCTTAGATAAAGAGGCATATTTTTTGTGTTTTTCTTTAATTTGGAAAATTCTCAATCAAACTATTGACTTTATGAATGGATTTTTAATACAATTGTATCTCGACTGAAAAAATTGGAACGGACAGGAGGGAATCATCAAATGAGTAACATATTTGAAGAAGAATTACAGAAAATGAAAGCTATTTTATGTACGATGGATGAGCAATTAGAACAGCTTGAAAAAATCCCGGTTTATTATGGAGAAGATTTTAAAGAGCAAATTCTTGAAAGTATGAGGGAGTCTAATAGACAAAGCTTACGTATTGGTGTACATGAGCCGTATTTTGGAAGATTAGACTTTCAGGAGGATGGCAAGGAAGACGTAATGCCGATTTACATCGGTAAAGTAGGTGTTTCAGATAAAGATACGATGAAACCAATTGTAATTGATTGGCGTGCACCTGTCGCAAGTATGTTTTATTCATTTACCGGTGGTGAAGAATTAGCATTTTATCATTCACCAGACGGATTAGTAGAAGGCGATGTTTATTTAAAACGAAACATTTCGATTCGAAAGAGAGAACTAGAACGTGTTGTTGATACATATGTGAAAGGAAATGAAGATGTCTCACATGCTGATGATTTTCTTCTATATCGATTAGGTGAGAATAAAGATAATAAATTGAAAGATATCGTTTCGACTATACAATCGGAGCAAAATGATATTATTCGTGCGGAAAGAAACTTACCGTTATTAATTCAAGGGGTTGCAGGGAGCGGAAAAACAACGATCGCTTTACATCGCCTTGCTTTTTTAATTTATGAATATCGTGAACAACTTGAAGCGGAGAGAATGATCGTATTCGCTCCAAACAGTTTGTTTTTAGACTATATTTCAAGTGTACTTCCTGAGTTAGGGGTAGGAAATATTAGTCAAACAACGTTTCCAGATTGGGCACTGCGTCTGCTAGAGGGTTCAGTGAAACTGAAGCAGACAGAAGAAAAATTGAAAGAAGCTTTCTCAATTAATCGCGATGAAAAAAAGGTTATGCTAGGTAAATTGAAAGGCACGCTGGAATTTAAGTCGTTTATTGAAGAAAGAATGATTCAATTTGAAAAAGATTTAGTGCCAACAAAAGATTTTGAGGCATGGGATAAAGCTGTTATTCCAGTGGAAGACGTTAAAAAATGGATGCAGGTTGAATATAAACACTATCCATTAAAGAAAAGAAGAGAACGTTTAGTCGGCCGTATGAAGCGCTGGATTGAAATTGAGCTTAAAAAGTTTGGAGAAACAAACGAGAAAAAATTACTAAAAAAAGAAGCGACAAAGAGATTGAACACATATATGAATTTTTGGCCGAAAATGAGCCCGCTTTCACTATATAATTCAATGATAAAGAGTAAAGAAATACTCGAAGTATTACCTGAAGAACTTGTTCAAGAAACAGAAAAGAATTGTCGTAAAAAAGAAGTGTATGTAGAAGACTTACCAGCTTTAATTTATATACAACATCGCATAACAGGAATTGAAATTGGACAAAAATTCCATCACGTCGTTATTGATGAAGCGCAAGATTTCTCGCCATTCCAAGTATATGTATTAAAAGAAATTACACTAGGTAATTCTTTCACTATATTAGGTGATTTATCTCAAGCGATTTATGATTATCAAGGAATTGAAGACTGGAATGCTTTTAAGGAAGTATTTCAAGAAACAGGTTATTATGAACTGACGAGAAGTTATCGTTCTACAAAAGAAATTATTGAATTTGCGAATGAAATAATAAAAAATGCAGAAATTCCTGTAGGACTTGCTACACCAGTTTTCCGTAGCGGTGAAGACGTGAAAGTGATTCGGGCAGAGGACCAATTTACTGAAGTTTTAAAGACATTACAGCATTTGCAAACTGAAGATGTGAAAACAATCGCGGTAATTGGAAGAACAGACGATGAATGCCGTGATATATATGAGAAGTTAACAAATGCAGGGTTGACTGTTAATGTCATTGAAGCAGATCAAAGCAAATATGAAGGTGGTATTTCGGTAGTACCTGTATATTTGGCGAAAGGTTTAGAATTTGATGCCGTACTTCTAATCGACGTTGATGAAGAACATTACAAAAATACAAAACATGATGCGAAATTATTGTATGTCGGATGTACGAGATCGCTTCATGATTTATGGATTTTCCATAGTGGGGAAGCGTCGCCATTAATTAAGGGATTAAAATAAATAAAAAAGAGGATTTTCTAGTAATAAACAGAAAAACCTCTTTTTTTTCTATATAAAGATATAGGAGGAATGGATATGATTACAAAAGTAATAACAAAAAGAAATTGGGAAATCGCAAAAACAACTAGAGAGATTAATGAAGCCTCACGTAAAGAAGAGGGGTTTATTCATTGTTCATTATTAGACCAAGCTTTAAAAGTTGCTCAAAAAAGATTTCAGTCACGAAGAAGATGTTTTATTACTTACAATTGATCCATCCCTGTTAAAAGCAAAAATAAAATATGAACTTGCTTCTAACGGTCAAAAATATCCGCATGTATACGGAGTAATCAACGTTGATGCAATTGTAGATGTTGTCCCATTTCCTAAAGAAAAAGGAGAATTTATATTACCAGAGGTACAAAGTTAAGCGTATTATAGGCATTTAAGTTAGCTAGAAAAGCACAAATCATATCGTTTGTGCTTTTTATTGTCTATTTTTTTGAAAAATCATTGTTTTTGTCACACTAATACTGTACGATACATAGTATAAAACACATACTGTATGACATATAGTAATGAGAATGAGGTGGGTGAATGGATACTTTATTAAATTCATTAATTACTGAGCTAAGGAGAGGGACATTGACATTAGCGGTTTTAAGTCAACTAAGAACGCCGCAATATGGATATTCGCTTGTCCAATTATTGGAGCAATCAGGAATCATGATAGATCAAAGTACTTTATATCCACTACTTCGCCGATTAGAAAAGCAGGAGCTAGTGACGAGTAGTTGGGATAAAACGGAGAGTAGACCTCGTAAGTATTATGTTTTAAGTGAATATGGATTAGAGATATTTTTACAATTGAAAAAGGAGTGGATAAAGGATTCGAAAGAACTTTATAACCTATTAAAGGAGGAGGACGAGAATGAGTTTGATTGATATGTATGTCCATGAAGTTGCGAAGAGATTACCTGAAAAAAATCGTGAAGATATTACGCTTGAACTACGGTCGACAATAGAGGATATGTTACCTGATGAGTACAATGAGGAAGATGTAAAGAGTGTCCTTGAAAAATTGGGGAGCCCAGTTTCATTGGCTAATGGGTATTTGGATAGACCGATGCATTTAATTGGACCACGTTATTTTGATGTGTATACGACATTATTAAAAATGATCATACCAATTGCAGCTGTTATCGCACTCATTTCAATGATTGCAGAAAATTTTATAGGCTATACTGGTGATCAAGCAGTATTAAATGTTATTTTACAATTGATAGGTAAAGGAATTGGGGAAATTGTCGAAGTAGGCCTCCATGTATTTTTCTGGTTGACACTTGTATTTGCTATTTTAGAAAGAACAGATAAAGACAAAGGTAACCAACCGTTGACGACAAGTTTAAAAAAATGGACTCCTGATGATTTGAAAAATATCTCGTATGTTCCAAAGAAAAAGTCGATCTCAAAGTTTGAAGTTTTTGGAGGTTTGATGTGGACAGCAGTTTGGGCTACCCTTTACTTTTATGCGAATCATCTTGTTGGCGTATATAATGGTGCAGCAGATGGACTTAAATTTGTCGCACCAACTTTCAATCAAGATGTTTTACTTCAGTATTGGCCAATCGTTGTAATTATGATCGTTTTCGAAATAGGTATATCTCTTTATAAATTAGTGCAAGGACAATGGACGAAAAGAGTGGCAATTGGGAATGCAATACTACAGCTAGCTGTAACAATAGTATTCATTGTAATCGTAGTAAATCCTCATTTATTTAACGAAGGATTCATTACGTATGTGGCAAATGTGTTTACAATTTCTCCAGAGGAATTTAAAACGTGGTTAATTGGTGGAGGGGTAATTATCTTCATATTATCTGCGGTACTAAATGCAATTGATGGTTTTCGAAAATCTAGAATTCGGTTGTAAAAATAAGTTTGTATTATTATTAGGTAGATCAGTTGAAAGAAAGGTACAGAGAAAGATCATTATGAAAGGAAGAAAACAATGATAAGGGAAGCAATGAAAAAAGATGTAACATTTATTTTAGATATTTATAATGATGCAATCCTTAATTCAACAGCTGTATATGCGTACAAACCTGTAACCCTTGAAAATAGAATAGATTGGTATGAACAAAAAAAGGCTGATGGCCATCCAATTTTAGTCTACGAGCTAGATAATAAAGTAGTAGGATTTGCGACATTTGGCCCCTTTAGGGCATGGCCTGCCTATAAATATTCAGTTGAACATTCTGTGTATGTTGATAAAGAATATAGAAAAAATGGAATTGGGTCCTCTTTAATGGAAGAATTAATTACAATTGCAAAAGAAAGAGAATATATAACCTTAATTGCTGGAATTGATGCGGAAAATGAAAAAAGCATTGCAATGCATAAAAACTTCGGATTTGTTTATTCGGGAACAATAAAAAAGGCTGGTTATAAGTTCAATGGATGGCTAGATTTAGCTTTTTATCAATTGGAGCTTAATGGTCCTAAAAATCCTACTGAAGAATAGCTGTATCTATTACTGTAAAAAATAATTTTAAAAGGAAATTGTATATACTTCAAAAGATAGTATGAAGAAATCTCATGCTATCTTTTTCTTATTGTATTCATGATTATCATTTAACAAAAAAGGATTCTTATATTCTATATCGAATTTTGAGAAGATGATAAAACGATATAAGAAGAGGGATGAATATGCAGGCTGTCATTAGAAAAATAAAAGAAATACAAATTGGTCAAGTTGGAATACTTGTTTATTCAACAAAGAATGGAAATATAGTTGCTACCCATAACAATGAGCTATACGTTCCTTTAGCATCAGCAGCAAAAGTGGCAATTGGATTTACAGTAGCAAAGATGGTAAAGGACAAACAAATTAATTGGAATGATACACTTCATCACATTAAGTTTAATCCAAATGAGGATAGTGTGCAGTTATATCCTCATTTACAAGGAAGAACTACATTAACACTTAGTAAAGCGGTTGAAGTAATGATAGCTTGCCACGACAGTTATATTGCTCACTCGGTTGTAATGCACTGCGGAGGATGGGAAACTGTCAGAGAAAATGTTTTAACGTACTTTTCAAAGATTCATATACAGGAAAACCCTAGAGATGAGCAAAATGTCGGAGAGTTAAATCAAGTTCTTTCACTTTTAGTACATATTTTCCAAGGATATAAATCCGCACCAGAATTATGGGAACCCATTATTAATGGAATGGTAAGACAACAAGGAGAGTATGAAGGTATACCTTATTATCATTTAGCTCATATGACAGGTGGTTTATCCACCGCTATAATAAATATTGGTATAATAGGAATGTTTCATAAATTTCCGTTTCTTTATGTAATTGGGGGAAGAGATTTACCTAATCGATTTGATAATAAAGAGGTTGATGAAACAATTCTAGAAGCTTTGAAGTGCTTATATAAAGAATATAAGATGACAAGTCAAACAAACGTTGTAACCGATAATTGAATAAAAACGTTATTTTAATAGCAGGGAGGGGAATAGTGCACCTAAAGGAGTATACCGTTTACAAAAGTGAATCGCTCATATGTATCGGGACTATAAAGGAATGCGTTCAGCATATGGGAGTGTCTGGTGATTTCTAACATAAAAAGAGAGCACAAAGGCTCTCCTTAATGGTTTTGTGATCCGCCAGCAAAACGAAAAAATTCAAGTACTTCAATACATTAGAAATTTTGTGAACATGAAGTACAAGGTCCACCAGTCGGCTGAAATACAACATTGTCAACAAAAGCTGTTGCGCCTTCGCCCCCTGTAGCAGTATTTTGGAAAGAAATACATGCTGTAGTTACAGTAGCAGGTATACACACAACAAGAATATAATGTTGGAAAAGAGATTGTGGTTGATTCATAACTGGTACAATATGTGGAATGTTTAATGGACCAAGAGTTACAGGGGCAGGAGGACATGCTTGCCCAAGTTCTGGGAAAGATACTGAAGCTATAAGAAATGCACCATCCCTTACATCTGCAGCAAAAGAAAACGTATAACAACAACCTGCGTCAACATCAACTGTTTGATTAATACTTCCACCTGGATTAATTGATGCAGCTAAGAGACTAAATGAACCATTTGACAGAAACCGGCCACTATGAACGTTTGGAAACCCTACTTCTGAAACGGAACCTGCTTGATTCCAACCTGGAACTGGATCTCCTACTACTGCCGGCTCGTCAAATCCAGGGTTGTCAAGAATATTATTACATGGACAACATCCTACTGCTGTTGGACCCGTTGGGCCAGTTACGCCTGTTGGACCTGTTGGACCCGTTGGACCAATTTCAGGTGGAGGTAAAGGGGGACCGAAACATTCGCACGGAATATGAAAATTTTTTTTAAATTTACTCATTTTTACACCATCCTTATCATTCACCCACTTACACTCTATAGTTTATGAATCAGCTAACACGCAAGTATAAGGAAAAAGCCTTTAAAAATAAAAATAAGCATAAGCCCTTATGACACAAATATAAACTCATTCTATAATATATAAGGAACATGGCTTTACTCCAAACAGCTCTTATATTTTGGCCATCTATTTTATTATTAATCGCTAGTTTTGCCGTTATAAGTTATGTGAGAACAGGTTATGTCTCTGTACCAGTGATAATTGTGTTTTCTTGCTTTGTTACATATGGCGGATTTGTATTCATTAGTCTATTAAAGAGAAGGAATAAAAATTAAATATAGTTTGCGAACTTGAAAGGACGAAATATAAATGAAACATATAGAAAACGGTACTCGCACTGAAGGAGAATACATAAAAAATAAAGTAATTCAATATAATATGTCTATTTTAACAGATGAAGTAAAGCAACCGATGGAACAAGTAAGCTTCGTAGTGAAAGATGAAGATGGAAAAATCTTTGGCGGGGTAACAGGAACGATGTATTTTTATCATCTTCATATAGATTTTTTATGGGTTGATGAATCTGTTCGTCATGATGGTTATGGTAGTCAATTGTTACATAAAATAGAAGAAATTGCGATGGAAAAAGGATGTAGACTCATTTTGCTAGATTCATTTAGTTTCCAAGCACCAGATTTTTATAAAAAGCACGGATACCGAGAATATGGTGTTGTTGAAGATCATCCTAAAGGGCATAGTCAACACTTTTTAGAAAAGAGATTATAATAATATTATGTATACTAGTTTAGAGGAGAAAAAATGTACACGTATAAATTACAACATGAACAACCAATCTGTGTAGAAAAAATAAAGAAACTTTACGGTTCTGTAGGCTGGTGGCCAGAAAGAAAAGAAGTCGATATTCAAAAAATGTTAAAGAATAGTATAGCTATTGGAGTATGGGAAGAAAACGAATTAATTGGATTTGCTAGAGTTGTTACTGACGGTGTTTTTCGGGCGTATATTGAAGATGTTGTCGTACATGAGAGTGTAAGAAATAAAGGTATTGGTGAGAAGATGCTTACAATGTTACTTCGAGAGATATCTCATATTGATATTGTAAGTCTATTTTGCGGCGAGAAACTAATAAAGTTTTATGGTGAACAGCAATTTAAAGCGACGAAGCAAATTGTGATGCATCGTAATCAAATAGTAAAAGAATAAGAGGTGCCAATTAGAATGAATGCAACAAGAGCATATTGTTTATCGAAAAGAAAAGCGACAGAAGATTCTCCAGATGGCTGGAGTGCAACATGTATGAGGTTAAATAATAAAATATTTGCGATAGTGAATCATGAAGAAGGTGAAAAAGCTGCGATTACATTAAAATGTGATCCAGAACTTTCTTTACGAATAAGAGAAGATTACCCAGAAACAATAATTCCTGGATATCATATGAATAAAAAGCATTGGAATACAGTGTACATACATAAGGATGTAGGACAAGAACAAATTAATAAGATGATAGATTGGTCGTATGATTTAGTACTACAATCGTTTTCAAAGAAAAAGCAGCAAGAGTTATTGGATTAAATACAAAGTGAAGTCGACTATAAATAGCTAGTAAAATAGTTCTATTTTACTAGCTATTTGCAGTTTTAAATTATGAAGTAGGAGCTTTTGAAATGAATACGAAACGAAATAGATTACTATATGTAATGTTTACTATAGTTGTTATTATTTTAGGTCTTAGTTCAAGAAAGTTTGCTTTTGCGTTACCAGATTTGTTAAATGGGTACTTAGGTGATGCTTTATGGGCATTAATGATTTTCACTGGATTTGGATTTTTGTTTCCTAAAATAGAAACGAGGAAATTAGCTTTTATTAGTTTGATATTTTGCTACGGGATTGAAATTAGTCAATTGTACCATGCGGAATGGATAGATAGCATTCGAGCAACGACTTTAGGTGGACTCGTATTAGGTTACGGATTTTTATGGAGTGATTTAGTGGCTTACACAATTGGTGTTGGAGTAGGAATGCTTGGTGAGTTTGTGCTACGGAAGAAATAAGTGACTTTAAAAAGGGGGATTTGTACATGAAGGATATATTAGAAATTGCAAAGTTTTGGTTTCAAGATAAAGGTGTCACAGCTACTGAAATTCAACCAAACGTAACGAAGATTCATTGTAATAATAAAGCGTATATTTTAAAGGGAAAGGGATCGATAAAACAGTTTCTAGTTGAACTAAATGTATTAGAACAGCTTGATGAAAAAGGAGTTAAAGTACAAAAATTAGTAAAAACGAGAAATGATGAAAGGTACGTATTGTATAAAGAGAAGAATTATTGTTTGTACGAATATGTTGCCGGAAGTGTACTAGAAATCAAAGATACAGAAAAGCTAAAAGTGCTAGGAAGCACAATTGGAGAGGAAATGGCTAATTTACATCACGAACTAAATTCAGTGAATAGTACTAACGAGTTAATAAAAAGAGAGTTATATAAAGTGGTATACGAATGGGCTTTACCGAATTTAGTAAAGAATGAGCATGTTCATCAGGATATAATTCAAAAAATGGATCAAATACATACAACTTTCAAGGAAACGGTTCACTCATTACCGAAACAAATTATTCATCGCGATATGCACTTATCAAATGTAATCTTTAGAGAAAGTGATTTTCAAGGGTTTATCGATTTTGAGCTTCTAGAAGAAAACGTTAGAGTATTCGATTTATGCTATTGCTGTACAAGTATTTTAAGTGAGATATTTAGTGATGAAACATTAAGAGGGTAATGGTTACAAATTGTAAGTGAAATTTTTAAAGGATATTATAAGCAAAACATTTTAACGAGAGCAGAACTACAATCAATTTGGTATGTAATGCTTTCAATTCAAATTATATTTATTACTTATTTTGTTCAGTTAAAAGATTTACTAAAGTTAAATGAAGAGATGTTTTTATGGATTTTTGCTAATAAGGAAGATATTGAAGAATCTATAGAAAGAAGCGTACTCATATGAAAAAAATTATATTAATTGGTTCTGGTGGTTCAGGAAAATCTACATTAGCAAAACAGTTAGGGAATAAATTAAATATTAAGGTGCATCATCTTGATGCACTATTTTGGAAACCAAATTGGGAGTGTGTACCGAAAGAGGAGCAAAGAACGGTTCAAAATGAATTAGTTAAAGGGGAAAAGTGGATTATTGATGGGAATTATGGCGGGACAATGGACATAAGAATTAACGCAGCTGATACAATTATCTTTCTTGATATTCATAGAACAATATGTGTTTATCGTGCTTTTAAAAGAATTGTGCAATATCGTAATAAAACAAGACCGGATATGGGTGCTGGATGTGAAGAAAGGTTTGACTTGCAATTTTTTAAATGGATATGGGAATATCCTAAAACGAAACGCCCTTCAATTTTAAAGAGGCTAAATCAATTGAGTAAGGATACAGATGTTATTATTTTAAAATCTTCAAATGAAGTAAGACTATTTTTAGAGAAGCATGATACCATAAATAGTTAGATTATAAAAAGAAGTAACATGGGGGGATAGGATTGAATAGATTCATTGGCCCGGTTGATTCTAATATGGTGAAAATTCCAGCAGGAAAAGTAGAATTAAGAGATGATCGAATAAAAAAAGAATGGCAAGTTCAAATAAAACCATTTCTTCTTGCAAAGTATGTTGTAACAGCGGAATTATATTACGCGATTACGAATCGTGCACTAAATGGTAATGAAAATGGTAATAAACCTGTTGTAAATATTTCATGGAATGATGCAATCGCTTTTTGTAATTTACTTTCTAAAAAGTTGGGAGAAACAGAGTATTATTCTATTAGTGATGACGGCCAAAAGGTTAGTTGTAATGTAGAATCCAAGGGCTATCGATTACCATTTGAGGCAGAGTGGCAATACGCATGTAAAGCAGGTACGACGGGATATACGTATGGGGAACTTCAGAAAATAGCATGGTATAATGAAAATTCAAGTGGACAAATTCATGACGTCGGTAAAAAAGAACCGAATGCATGGGGAGTATATGATATGTTAGGGAACGTTTGGGAATGGTGTTATGATTTGTATGATGAAAAGGTATATGGATCGTACCGAATTTTCCGAGGCGGTAGCTGGGCTGAAGAAGCGAGAGGGTGCGGTGCTACTTGTCGCCGTCGTAGTCATCCTACATTTCATATAGATGATCTCGGTTTTAGGCTTGCTAGGTCAATTTAGCAGGAAAATGATACATATAACTCCGTAAAGAGTATGGAAAGTATCCATACTCTTTACAACATAGAAATTTTAAAATTTAAGGAGTGTTTTGAATGGCACGTGTTTTATTCATTAACGCTGGATCAGAAGGACATATAAATCCAACATTACATGTTGTAGAAGAACTGATTTCTCGCGGTGAAGAGGTAGTTTATTTTTCAATAGAGGCTTTCAGGGAGCGTATTGAGAAGACAGGTGCTACTGTACGAACGATTGATGATCAAAAATTTATACAAGCATTTCTTTCCGGTGGTCGAAATTATTTACAGGAAAGAATAAACGGCCTTCTACATACAACGGATGTTGTAATACCTAGTGTTTTAGAACAAATTGAAGGTGAACATTTTGATTATATTATTCATGATTCGATGTTTGGCTGTGGTCGCTTAATTGCCCAAATTCTTAATCTTCCAGCCATAAATTCATGCACATCTTTTGCACAAGATGAAAAATCATTTAAACAAATGTTAGACCATCTTTCTAAAAATATTCCACTGGAAGTTCAGGATAGAATACATAATGATTTTGAAAACTTAACTAATGGAATTACAGAAAAATATGGTGTTGATATAGATTCACCGTATGAAGTTTTCTGCAATCCAGCTTCACTTACTATTGTGTATACAATTAAGGAGTTCCAACCTTTTGGGGATACATTTAATGAAACATTCAAATTTGTGGGTCCATCTATCTCTACACAAGTGAAAAATGAAGGTTTTGATTACACTTCAATTGAAGAAAAAAGCCTGATTTATATTTCATTAGGTACTGTTTTTAATGAAGCGCTTGATTTTTATAAACTTTGTATGAAGGCGTTCAAGAATAGTAAGCATACAATTGTTATGTCTATTGGCAACAAAACGGAAATAAGTGATTTAGGTAATATCCCTAAAAACTTCATTGTGAAAAACTATGTACCACAAACTGAACTTCTCAAATATACGAAACTATTTATTACACACGGCGGTATGAACAGTACGCATGAAGGGATATATAACGGTGTTCCACTCGTTGTAATTCCGCAAAGTGCAGATCAGCCACTAATCGCAAAGCAAGTGGAGAGTCTCGGGGCAGGAGTTAAATTGCAAATGCAAGGATTAACTGCGGATCAACTAAGTGAAAGTGTAGAAATAGTATTAAATAATCCGTCATGTAAAGAAGCTGCTTTGAATTTGAAGGAGTCTCTCCGAAAATCAGGTGGGTATAAGCAAGCTGTTGATGAAATTTTTAAATTTACAGGCCGTTATTAAAACTATACATGTGAAAGGGTGTCTATATTAAATGATATAGACACTTTTATGTTATATGAAGCGAGGAATTGATGAAATGGAAAGAATGAAAATACTAGATGTAAATTTTGCTGATATGACAGCTACACCATTTTTTCAAGTGGAGGCGAAAAATAGAATTAGATTCGATATAGAATTATTTGAGGGTAATTTGAGAGGATTAAGAGGGATTTTGACTGAACTTTTTAAAAGTCCTGATACGATTGATGTTTCATTTATTTCCGGTTACATAACATATGGTAAAAGTAAGAGAATAAATGAGAAAACAAAAATTGGAAGGTTCATGAAGATTAAGAATTGGACAGAAACGAAAGTAGACGTTGATGATCTTGAAAGTACAATCATATTTACTACGATTAAAGGTGTACATGAAGATGAAGTATATAAGTATTGTAAGTATGTCGTTAATGGTGGTCAGCAAGCGTATATTTCTTTTTATAACGATACTTATTTATTGTATATAAGTACAGACGTTATTGACATTGTTTCACCAGATACAAGTTTAATAGAAAAGTTAAAACTTCAATACAGTGAAGAATATGATAAGTTTTATGAAACTATATTGACGGATTCGGAAATGTTTACAAGTGATAAGTAATTTCAAAGTATTGATAGAAAGATATATGGAAAATGGAGATGGCACGTTGTTTTAAAATAATGTGATCTCACATTGCCATGCGTTTTAAGTTAACGATGAAGGGTTTCAAGACGACTTGGTGCAATTCATCCATATATATACCTAAAATTTTTCATTACAAGTACTACAATTTCTATTGCTCACTTTTACTTTATAAATTTAGGATGTAGTTTTACGTGTTAGTAGTAATTTCACTGTTTCTGCACAACTTCTGCACACATTTAGGTGATTTCTATGTCATGATATATTCCATAAGTGAAATATTTCACAAGAAATGAAATGTTTCTTTACGACGGTGTATGCATATTTACGCATACACGAAATAAGATTGACTCTTGTTATTCTTTTACATCAAAGCCCACATTACACTACGAAGTATAACAAGAAGGGGACAGGAACATGAATAATCGATTTTTAAAACAACTACAAAACTTGAAAATGAACAAAAAAAGTATAGGAGCTGTTGCATTAACAGCTGGAATTATCGGCACGACACTTATTCCTCAAAATGCATACGCGCACGGCTTTGTTGAAAAGCCTGGTAGCCGTTCCGCTTTATGTAGTCCAACCTATGGTGCTCTAAATGTAAACTGCGGAAGTGTTATGTATGAACCACAAAGTTTAGAAGCTCCAAAAGGATTCCCACAAGGTGGCCCAGTTGATGGGCAAATCGCTTCTGCAGGTGGAAAATTTGGCGGTATTTTAGATCAACAAACAGCAAATCGTTGGTTTAAAAATATAATCACTGGTGGGGAAAATACATTTACTTGGAAGTATACAGCACCTCACTTAACAAGCAAATGGCACTACTATATTACAAAAAAAGGATGGAATCCAAATAAAGCACTAACAAGAGCGGACTTTGAGCCAATTGGCACTGTGCAACATGATGGTTCTGCAGCTTCAAATAATTTAACTCATAAAATCAATGTACCTACTGACCGTAGTGGATATCATGTGATTTTAGCAGTATGGGATGTAGCTGATACAGCAAATGCGTTCTATAATGTAATTGATGTGAATCTCATCAATAATGTGAAACCAGACACAGAAGCTCCAAGTATTCCAAATGGACTTCAGGCGCAAAAAGTAACAGCAAATAGTATAGAACTAACATGGAACACTTCTACGGATAATGTAGGGATGAAAGGATATCAAGTTTTCCGTAACGGAGAGATGATTGACACTGTACTAGGCACTCATTTTATTAATAAACAATTAAAACCAAGTACAGAATACACTTATACTGTAAAAGCAATTGACACAGCTGGCAATGTATCGAAAGAAAGTACAGCGCTTACAGTGAAAACAACAGTTGAGGCTCCTGATACAGAAGCACCAACACAACCAAAAGGATTACATAGCATGGGAACAACAGCGTCAAGTGTGGATCTAATGTGGAGCCCATCTGATGATAACGTTGGAGTAGACTATTACGATATTTATAGAGAAATAGAAGGAACAATGAAAAAAATTGCAACATCCAATACGACTTCTTATATGGATAAAAATTTACTCGCTAATACTACTTATAAATATGCAGTGAAAGCAGTGGATGTAGTTGGAAATGAATCCGTACAAAGTGATACATTCACAATTACTACAAAAACTGAAAGCGCTTCATATGAAGCGTGGGATGCAAAGAAAGCATATAAAAAGGGAGATAGAGTTTTACACGAGGGAAAAGTGTATGAAGCAGTCCAGAATTATGAAGGACATGGGGATCCAAACTGGATTTTTGCTTTATCCTTATGGAAAACAGTGTAAGCTTTACCTCAAAATGAAATGAAAGATGATGGGCTTTGATGCAAAAAAAGGAAGTTTGAGAGTTAACTTTTCTGCTTATAAAAAAGACGACGTATTCAGCGTCGTCTTTTTGTATTAATCTAGAATATTCATCGAAGAGACTTTCAAACGAATAAGCTACAGAAAGGTTACTATACGAATACATAATGTAGAATCATATAGTAACCTTTCTATTATGATAACACTTTCGTCATAATAATATGCGCAATTCCATCTTCCATAAATACATCAGAAGAAGTTTGATAGCCTAATTTTTCATAAAACCCTTCAGCTTGTGTTTGACCGTGTAGTTTAACTTTGTTTGCTTCTTTGTTACGAGCAATCTCTTCTAACTTTTGAATGATTACTTTGCCTAATCCGTATTTGCGATAGTCTTTTAAAATACAAATTCTTTCTAGTTTACCCATTCCGTCAACGAATCGTATACGGCCAGTTCCTACAGGAAGTTCATTATAATAAACTAATATATGTTTGCATGCCTCGCCAATTTGGTCATATGTATCGAATTCATCTTCAAGTGGGACACCTTGTTCTTTTACAAAGACTTCTTTTCGAATGTGAAAGGCAGTTTCTAAATCTGTAAGTTCTGTTATGAGTTTGGATTGCAAATTGTTCAGCCCTTTCTAGTGTGATATGAATGTGTTTTTATAGTATATCATACTGTAATGCTATAAAAGAAAAAACTGACTTGCAAAAGTCAGCCTTTAAAATGCTTAATATTCTTTTATACCGTTTTTTGTTCCGATGATCGCTTTGCTCGTCATATTGATAAATAATCCTGTTTCAACTACACCGGTAATCATCTTTAACTCTGTATGTGTATCATTTGGATTCAATATTTTGTTTGGAAAAATACAATCAATAATTAAATTGCCGTTATCAGTTATAAATGGTCCGCCATCTTTCATACGTAAACGCGTTTCGCATCCTAAAGATTGAATTCTCTTTTCAGTTTGCTTCCAAGAGAAGGGGATGATTTCAATAGGAAGTGGAAAGGTACCTAAATGTGAAACGAGTTTGGATTCATCTGCAATAATAATAAGTTCTTTAGAGGAGGTGGCAACAATCTTTTCGCGAAGTAATGCACCACCACCACCTTTTATTAATTGTAAATCATTATTGATTTCATCTGCTCCATCAATTGTGAGATCAAGTATATCAATTTCATTTAAAGAGATTAGCGGAATAGATAATTGTTTTGCTAATACTTCAGTTTCTTTTGATGTCGGTGCAGCTTGAATAGATAACCCTTCTTGTACACGGTGACCTAACTTTTGTATCGTCCAATATACGGTTGAACCCGTACCAAGTCCAATCGTCATACCATCTCTTACAAAGCCAGCAGCATATTCGCCTGCAAGCTGTTTTAAATTCATCATTTTACTCCGCCGGGCGTGATCCAGCATCTAAACCGGAATTTTCAACTGTAAGTATAGGGCGAACGGTAATATCTTTATGTACACGCATTTGGCACGATAATCGTAAGTGGTCTTCAATTCCTTTTTCCGTAATAGCTTGTTTTTCATCATTTGTCGCCTCACAAAAATCACCTGCAATGACTTCAACTCTACAAGTTGTACATCTTGCTTTGCCACCGCAACGATGAAGAATGTGTACACCGTTATCTTCAAGTGCTAATACTAATTTCGTTCCTTCTTTAATATCGAAAGTTCCGGTACCTTCCACTGTTAATTTTGGCAAATTGATTCCTCCTCATGTAAAATGCTATATAACATATTTATGACCCGTATTCATGAACATAAACATAAAATTAATTATAAGCCCCGTAACTTTTTTATTTGTTCAATCGTTTAATAAGTAAGCGCTGAAAAGGAGTGGTTATTTTGTGCACAAAAGTAACTCAGGTTTTAAAGAATCATATCGATATGAATCATTCAAATATAAATTTTTTAATTACACATTATGCAGAGGTAAAAAGATACTGTACGTTTTTGACGAAAAACAAATGGGATGGGGAAGACCTTGCCCAAGAAGCAATTTGCAAAGTTCTTCAAAAGTATAGTGAGAAGGAAATTTGTATAACGCTTCTGTATAAAATTGCTCGAAATCAATGGTTAGATCAAATGAAATCAAAATCCGTTCAAGAAAAGTTAGAACAGCAAAATACATTTGAAGAACCACATGGGAAAATTGCAGATTTGCATGAAATGGTAGGGAAAGTATTGTCTTCGTTAAATGTGCAACAATCCGTAATTTTATTATTGAAGGATGTTTTTCAATATAGTATCGCGGATATTGCAAAAATATGCTCTGTATCAGAAGGGGCAGTGAAAGCATCTTTATTTAGGAGTAGAAATAGGCTGAAAACTGTAAATGAAGAAGGCATTGAAATAGTGGAGTACACGGATGATGTTGAAATCGTTGTAACTTCTATTCGAGAAGAAAGACCTGAATTGTTGACGAAACTTCTCCCAACAATAGATTTCACTAAGTTACCATCAATACAACCAGTGTTATTCTTCAGTATGAAACAATCTTCTTCTTACAGTTGTATGCTTAATGCGGCATAAAACAGATGGAGGGATTTATAATGAGTGTAATTCCTTACGTAATAGAACAAACGAAATTAGGAGAACGCTCCTATGATATATATTCAAGATTATTAAAAGACCGAATTATTATGATTGGTTCAGAAATTAACGATCAAGTTGCAAGCAGTGTAGTAGCACAATTATTGTTTTTAGAAGCGGAAGATGCAGAAAAAGATATATTCCTGTATATCAATAGTCCGGGTGGTTCAACGACAGCGGGATTTGCAATATTAGATACGATGAACCTTATTAAACCAGATGTGCAAACACTTTGTATGGGCTTTGCGGCATCATTTGGTGCGCTTTTACTATTAGCTGGCGCAAAAGGAAAAAGATTTGCGCTCCCTAACAGTGAAATCATGATTCATCAACCGCTCGGCGGTGTAAAAGGGCAAGCAACGGAGATTGAAATTACAGCAAAAAGAATTTTAAAGTTAAAACACGATATAAATAAAATTATCGCAGAGCGAACAGGGCAACCAGTTGAAAAAGTAGCACATGATACAGAAAGAGATTATTTTATGACGGCAGAAGAAGCGAAGGAATATGGAATTGTCGATGCAGTTATTGAGAAAAAATAACGTAAAACAGGCTAGAGAATATTCTAAATTCTCTAGCCTGTTTTTGTCATTCTTTATTCTTTTATCCATTCATCAACTAAAGCTTGATTCTTTTTTATCCATTTTCGAGCAGCTTCTTCTGGATCTTTCGTTTTATTTAGCATGACCATTAAAGTACCTAGTTGTTCATCGTTCATTTTCCATTGATCAAAGTATTTCACAATATCCGGATGATCTTTTTCGAAACCTTTACGAACTGAGTAATAAATGTCATCTTTTTCACCATATACTTTCTTAGGGTCTTTTAAATATTTTAAGTCAAATTCTGAAAAGCCCCAATGAGGATTCCAAAGCGTAACAGCGATTGGTTTCTTTTTCGTATATGCCTTCTTTAGTTCGCTCATCATCGCAGCTTCTGAAGATTGGACAAGTTTTAGTTTTATATCATATTCCTTCATTGCTTTATTCGTTAAATTCATTAGGCTACTACCAGGTTCAATCCCAACAATTTTATTATCTAGCTCATCTTTATGTGCATTTAAATCTTCAATACTGTTAACGTTTTTCACATAAGAAGGGACGACTAAACCAAGCCCAGTACCTTCATACCATTTTGATTTTAAGACGAAGTCATCTTTGTAACGGGCATTTAATGGTTTATCCGTAACAGGAAGCCATACTTCTAGATTCGCATCAACATCACCACGTGCGACGCCAGTCCATATCGCAGCTTTTTCTAAATACATGAGTTCAACTTTATAGCCTTTTTCTTCTAATAAAACTTTCCACATATTTGCGGTTGCGATATTTTCTTTCCAACTTGTTACACCAAGTTTAATTTTTCCTTTCGAATTTGCATTTGTTGCATTACAAGAAGTGAAAATCATACTAATAAATAGTAACAGACTTATAATCCATATTTTTTTCGCATTCAAAACCTCCTGTGAAGCTTTTGCTTTTTATAAATTAATCTATAAGTGAACCTTCTTATTATGAACGGAAACAAGAATTTTTAAAGAAATCTTATATATGTCATTTTTATGTAATATTTCTCTGTAAAATCGCAACACTATGTAAATAGATGGGTAGAAAAGGAGTAGTGACATGGATAATACAAAGGTACGTGTTGAAAATGTAACAAAAGTCTTTGGGAAACATCCGCAACGAGCGCTTACCTTATTAAAAGAAGGAAAAAGCAAATCCGAAATTTTAAAAGAGACAGGAATGAACGTTGGTGTGAAAAAGGCAACGTTTGAAGTATACACCGGAGAAATTTTCGTTATTATGGGTTTATCCGGTAGCGGGAAATCAACGCTAGTTCGAATGCTAAATCAATTAATCAAACCGACAGCCGGGCATATATACATAGATGGTGAAGACATCGCAACGATGGGAAAAGAAGAATTGCGAAGAGTAAGAAGGACGAAAATGAGTATGGTTTTTCAGAAGTTTGCTTTATTTCCACATCGCACGGTAATACAAAATGTTGCGTACGGGTTAGAAATTCAAGGAGTTCCAGTAGAGGAACGAGAAAATAAGGCGTTAGAATCGCTACAGTTAGTAGGACTCGATCATCATAAAGATAATTACCCTAGTCAACTTAGTGGTGGTATGCAGCAGCGTGTTGGAATTGCAAGGGCACTAACGAATAATCCAGATGTATTACTAATGGACGAGTCATTTAGTGCATTAGATCCACTAATTCGAAAAGAAATGCAAGATGAATTGTTAGAGTTACAAGATAAAATGGAAAAAACAATTATTTTTATTACACATGATTTAGATGAAGCTCTTCGAATTGGTGATCGTATCGCATTAATGAAAGATGGAGAAATTGTCCAAATTGGAACACCGGAAGAAATTATGATGAGCCCTGCAAATGAATTTGTAGAGAAATTCGTGGCGGATGTGAATTTAGGAAAAGTAATTACGGCAGAATCTATTTTAAAAAGACCAGAAACGTTATTAATCGATCGTGGGCCGCGTGTAGCTCTGCAAATTATGAGAAATGCAGGTGTTTCTACGGTATATGTTGTGAACAAAAAGTATGAGTTTTTAGGTATTTTAACAGCGGATGATGCAAGTAAAGCAATGAAAAAACAATGGCCAATTGCTGATTTATTACTTAACGATATTCCACACGTTTATCTAGATACATTACTGGAAGAAACGTATGCAAAAATGGCGGAGATGAAATATCCATTACCCGTAATTGATGAAAAGAAAAGGTTGAGAGGAATTATTAAACGTGAAAGTGTCATTCAAGCTCTTGCAGGAAACATCGAGGAAGAGGTGAAAGACGATGAATAATATTCCGCGCATTCCATTAGGCGAATGGGTCGATTCATTTGTTGCAAGTTTATATGAGCACTTTGAAGGCTTGTTCCGAGGATTCTCCTATATTATCGGTGGATTTGTTGATTTACTCACTAACTTTTTAACAATAATACCAGCCATAGTGATGATTATCATCTTATGTTTCCTCATTTGGTACACAACGAGGAAATTATCTTTAGTCATTTTTACGCTCATCGGATTATTATTTATTTTAAATATTAACTACTGGGCACAAACGATGCAAACATTAGCGCTCGTACTTACGTCAGTTATTATTTCAATTATTATCGGAATTCCCATTGGCATTTTAGCATCTCAAAATGAACGTTTCTCAAAATTTTTAAAACCGACATTAGATTTTATGCAAACAATGCCGGCATTCGTCTATCTCATTCCCGCGATAACATTTTTTGGAGTAGGCGTCGTACCAGGCATTATTGCTTCCGTTATTTTTGCTATGCCACCGACAATCAGATTTACAGACTTAGGAATTAGACAAGTTCCAGAAGATTTAATTGAAGCTGCGAATGCGTTTGGCTCTACCGCATCACAAAAATTATTTAAAGTACAATTACCGCTCGCAACGGGAACGATCATGGCTGGCGTGAATCAAAGTATTATGCTTTCGTTATCAATGGTTGTAACAGCTTCACTTGTAGGAGCGCCAGGACTTGGCGTCGATGTATATCGCTCTGTAACACAAGTAAATATCGGAATGGGATTTGAAGCTGGACTAGCTATCGTCGTGATTGCGATTATATTAGACCGAATTACGCAAGGGTTTTATACAAAAAGAAAATAATTCAAAAAACACACTTTATACTACAAAGTGTGTTTTTTGAATTCGAATTACATCCGAACAATAACAGAACCTCCAGCTGGTGCACAAACTTGGTTTTGCTGTTGTTCCATTGATTTTATTAATTGATTATTTTCTTCGATTAATGAGATTAATTTAGCTAATTGGCTTTCAAGGCTTGCGATGCGCTGCATCATGTATTGCGAATCATAATGCAGTGTATTCCTTACTGGATGGGGGAGTAAGCATATTGTTGATTTATATTTGGATTCCAATGAGGATACATTTGAATCGTTCCTCCTTCAATAAATTACTGATCTTTCTTATAGTAAATGCCTATGTATATGTAATGGTGACTTAAAAATTCTTTCAAACGAAGAGGATTATGTAGGGGGAATGGAAAAGTAATAAAGTACATTTTTTGGAAATTTTCAAGCGGAATAGCAAATATATTAGTAGACAGCAAAGTTCATGTAAATGGATATTATATGGGGAGAAATTATGAGAGGAGATGCTATTTTGGCTAATAATAAAAAAAGAAATGATGCTATGACAATTGGTGTCGCTATAGGTGTTGTAATCGGTGTAATTCCTGGTGTATTAAATGATAATATAGCAATCGGAATAGCGATTGGGATTGCAGTTGGAATGGGGATTACGATTTTGAAGAAATAATGAGTTGTAAATTATTTTAATGTGAAAATTCTCATTTCAAGAGATTGAATTTTCGGAATATAAAACCTATTTTTCCTTTTTTTATGATATTATATATGCAAAGGATGGTGATGGATATGCCTATAAACAATCAAGCAGAACAAAACTGCTTCATTTGTGAAAAACATAAAGGGAACATTACAGTTCCAGGTGGAGCTATTTACGAAGATGAACTCATTTACGTTGGACATGTCCATTGGGATGCAGAAGAAACATATCTTGGTTATGTAATGATTGATATAAAGAGACATGTACCTGGTCTCGCTGAATTAACTGAAGATGAGGCAAAGGCATTCGGACTGATAACAAGTAGAGTAAGTAAAGCGCTTAAAGAAAGCAAAGGTGCAGAACATATTTACAGTTTCGTTTCAGGTAATGGTGTACCACATTTGCATATGCACATTATTCCGCGTTATCCAAATACACCAAAAGAGTTTTGGTCACCGACTGAAGTAGCAAATTGGACTGGTGCACCACATGGAGATTCAGAGAAAATTAAAAAACTATGCGAAAGAATACGAAAGTATATGGTAAATGAGTATGCATATAACAAATAATGCACAATATTCATGGGTTGGAAGTAGGGAAATGTGTTTAGACGAAGCTTCAGTCAAGCAATATGGTGATATCGTACTTGGTAAATACGGCGGGAATATAAGTGCCGGAGCAAAAAAGAATGAAGACGGTGCATTAGTTTGGTCGAATGGTGATTGGGAATTTACCGTTATATTAGACGGACATAATAGTGCAGAAAGTGTTGATTTAGTAGTAAGTACGATTCAAGCAGAATATGAAAATATAAAAGTAATTATGAATGAACTGATTGAAACAGTATTTCGATCAGTTGAAAATCATATACTTACAATTTTTCAATCCTCCTCATTTAAAGAAAAGTGCAAAAGAGTAAAAGGTGAAACAGCTTGCTTAATATGTGTAAGAAAAGAAAATTACATATGGTGGCTATCTATTGGTGATTGCCTAGTTTATGTATTTCATGATGAATTACATAAATTAGGACAATATACATTAAACCAACGTCAATTTTATGAATGGATTGGTAATGTAAACACGTTTGATTTACCCGTTCCATGCTATTCTTCAGGAATTCGTGAACTACGTACTGGAAAGAATCGAATTGTAATGGTGACAGATGGGGTATTAGAATGCGGGGAACGCCGTTATGAAACGCCATTAAACCTATACAGTGATATGAATAAAAATAATATAGAGCTTAAAGAAAATGTTCACAATATTTTAGAACACGTTCATCATCAATTAGGACGAGATAGTGCGACCATTATTAGTTGGGATTATGAAAATGATGCATATGCTACGTATCCGAGTGATCAGCCGGAGAAAATTAAAGTGAAAAAATAAAAAGGAGAGGGGTTTCTGTCAGTTACAAAAATATCCTTATTAATTTTATGGGTGCTATCTTTATTGGTTTTTGAAAGAATAGCGAGAAGACAGTTAAATATACCGAAACAAAAAGGATGGAATAACCAATATGTGAATGATACACAGAAATGGGGAAATAGAATTATTATTTCCTCTTATATAGTTGTTATTGCTATAAGCACTTTTCTTCCAAATCGTATATATATGGGCTATGTACCTCTTTTGTTTTTTATTACGTTATATGGATTTCAATCATATATGGAGTGGAAATATGATAAGGAATCGCGGGAGTTTTTGATTTCATTATTAGGAGTTGCAGCATTAATAATAACAGGGTTCATACTATATTTCTTCCTTTAATATAGTATAAATTTAAAGGAAGAGGGAGAGAAGAAATGAAAAACCCTTTCTTACGTGCAGAATCGATCATTTTTAATGAAGATCATTCAAGAATACTCGTTCAATAACCGTTAATATAGTCCACTTTATTTTAAACAATTCAATGAAGTAATAGGAGGAATGATATTGAGAACCTATACATTTTGGATTATAATTTTTGGTTTTTGTATAGCGGGCTACTTTTTGGATCGATTTTTAAGAAAAAAATTGAATATGCCAAAGAGCGGGTTTTGGGGATATAATAAATATGTAAATAGCTTACATAAAAAATTGGAAATAGGACTGCTTTTTGTTTATTTAATAATTAGTTTTATTTACATATTTAAATTCGAAAGCACTAATATTTGGTTTATCATTTTCACTTATTTAGGGGTTACGTGGATCCTAAGGACATGGATGGAATGGAAGTATGATAGAGAATCGAAAGAATATATTTTTTCGATAATTGGATTATTTGCATTTATTTTTATGACTTCGATGCTATTTTACTTCGTTCCACCTGCTGCATAATAAAATGATTATTGATGGTACAAATAATGAGATAACTAATTAATAAGAAACCATTCATCTATACATGAATGGTTTCTTATTATGTGTACGAAGTTCGGTCTTCGCAATTTAATCATTTATTTTAGCTAATATGGATTTAATGAAATTTGTTTTATCCTCTGCATATTTATGCTTATCATTTGGGTTAGCTGTTGAAAGTTGAATCTTTAACTGTTCATACTGCATACGAGAAGTTTTATTGTCTATTAAGTAATCTCTGAATTTTATTTGTTCTATTAAATATGGATTCCCTTGTTCATACATATGAATTTGATGAGTTCTTGGCTCACCTTTATTGAAATAATACCTTTCGGGTAATACATTTTTCTATATTTATAATTTAATTGTTCTAGGTTTGTAATACATTTTAGACCACTTTTGGAATCTCTTAATTCCATCGCAATATCAATAATAGGTTTTGCGCTTAAATGTGGGATGGAAGTACTTCCAATATGGTGTATCGCTAAAATATATTTTCCAATGTGTTCCTCAATTAATTGTTTTTCTTTTGAAAACTCAAATTCCCACTCTTCGGACCACGGAACTAAAAACACTTTACCATAGGGTAAACCTAGCATTTAATTAGCACCCCTTACATATTTTTTCAATAAAGTTACTTACATTTTCTTAAAGCTCCTCAATACAAGAAACTCCCACAATCTCCAAGGAAGAACCTTCTTCGCAAAGATCATAAATTTTACACCTTTCCCAATTGGGTATCGTAATGTAGTACGCCTTGCTTCAGCAATTTCTACGAGTTTATTTGCAACATCCATCGGATTACCAAGTGTATCGTTGCCATTGTTTATGTGCTTTTGTATTTTATCCATATATTCTTTGTAAGGAGAGGTTGTATCAGATTGGTTTTCAGCTAATTGTTTACCAACTTCCCATATGTTCGTGTTATAAGAACCAGGTTCAAGTAAGGCAACGTCTATTCCGAAAGGTTTTACTTCTAAGCGAAGGGATTCACTCCAGCCTTCTAATGCATATTTTGAAGAAACGTAAGGGGATAAACCAGGGAATCCGACTTGGCCGCTAATACTGCTTATATTAATAATTTTTCCGTTTTTCTGTTCTCTCATATAAGGTAAAACAAGCTGAGTAATTGAAATAGCGCCAAAAAGGTTCGTTTCAAATTGTTTACGGTATTCCTCTACTGGAATTTCTTCTACAAAGCCCCCATTTGCATATCCTGCATTATTTATGAGAATGTCTATTCTGTTTATTTCGTTTAAAAATAATTGGAAGTTATGTATAGAACCTTGATCTGTTACATCTAATTGTTGAACTTTTATATTTTGTTGTAATTCGAGTTTAGTAGCTTGAGATATTAAGTCTATTTGTTTCTCAAGATTGCGCATTGTAGCAATGACAAAATAGTCTTTTTTCGCAAGTTCAAGTGTCGTTAAAAGTCCGAATCCACTTGATGCTCCTGTAATAATCGCGATTTTTTTATTCATTGTTCGCTCGCTTTCTTTTTCTTTTATCATAACGAGTTATAAAGAGAAAATCTATTTATTGTATAAAGATATTTGATATAATTGAAAATAATTATCAATTAAATTTTGATTTTTACATAAAAGGAGTGTGGGTTTCATGGAGACTAATGGTTTTCATGATATTTTTCATAAATATTTTTATGGTTTACAAGTTGTAGAGAAAAGACATATGAATGTTCCAAAAACAATAGGTATGGGTGAAATACGAAGATGGACTTCATTTTCAGGTATGGAAATTGTGTTATCAAATTATCAATTTCATAATAACCATCGCATCCAGTTTGCATCTGATGCAGCAATGGTAGAGCTTAATTTTTGTTTACAAGGGTTCGGAGGAGTGCAAGTTGGTCATTCTTCGTATGAATTAATGACTGGAAATAGCTATTTATATTTTATGAATGATTTTGATGTAGTATTTGAATATGAAAAAGAAACGCCTCTATATTCATTAGCGATTGGGATTCCTGTACAATTGTTTAATCATTTCATGATGAATAATGCTATTGAAAAAAGTCTTGATTTTCATTCTATATTAGGAAATCAATCTTTTAAAAAGTTTCAAAATCCAATTGACTCTATAACATCTAGTCTTATTAAGAGAATGATAGAGCATCCCCAAAAGGATCGTATTAGTCAACTAGAATTAGAAAGTAAAGCGCTCGAATTGCTTTCTATACATTTTGGGAGAGTGTTGCTTAATGATTGTGACGCAAATAAAAGGAGTCAATTATCAAAACAGGATTTGAATAAAATAAAACAGGCTGAAGAAATTTTACTTCAACGAATGGAATCACCCCCATCATTATTAGAATTAGCTAAAATAGTAGAGTTAAATGATTATAAATTAAAAATTGGGTTTAAAGAATTATTTGGGATGTCCACATTTGCATATTTACGAGAAAAGCGTATGGAACATGCGATAGATTTACTGCGTTCGGGAAATAGTAATGTGACCGAAACGGCATTTGCAGTTGGATACAATAATGTCAGTCATTTTTCAGAGTTATTTCGTAAAAAGTATGGAATGAATCCATCAGAACTTTTACGTATTTATTAACGTAAAAAAGGAATAATCCGCTATACCGTAAATTCCTCCGTCATTTGGTAGTTGCTTTTTGTAATGGTCATTATAATTACAAACAACATCCAATTGGAAATAACTTTTTATGGAGGAATTTAAATGAAAGAACGGAATGAAAGTCATTTTTGGATATTTGTATTAACAGGAATGTTTCTTATTATAACAACGACGGGTTTTGCACGTATGGCATATGGAATTATATTACCGTTTATGCAAGAAGGACTCCATTTATCTACAGCTCAAGCAGGTATGTTAGGAACTATACTCTTTTTAGGGTATTTATTAACAGTCGGAACATCTGGAATACTTACTATCCGTTTTGGAGCAAAATCAGTTTTATTAATAGGGAGTTGGCTCGTCGTTATAAGTTTAATAGGATTATCATTTGTTCCTTCAGTTTGGATAGCTGCTATTTTTATGCTATGTTCTGGAGCTGGAAGTGCTCTTGTATATACACCACTCATGTCAATAACAGTAGGATGGTTTCCAGAAAAAAGAGGAACTGCAATGGGGCTATTATTAAGCGGTGCTGGCATAGGCATGCTATTTAGTGGAATAATTGTTCCTTATATAGTACGTACATTTCCAGAGTATAGTTGGCGTGGTTCATGGCTTTTGTTTGGCGTTATTACATGTATTGTTGTATTCGTTGCCTCAATTGTTTTGAAAAATCCAGAAGTTACTGAAGATGAGGGGGAAAGGAATAATAAGTCGTTTTTATGGAAAACGAAAGAGTTATACATCATTGCATGGATGTATTTTATTGTGGGCGTTGTTTATTTAATTCCAAATTTATATCAAACTAGTTTTATGATTAATAATGGTATTTCGGCATCAATTTCGGGAACTGTTTATGCGATTGCAGGAATGTTTTCAATCGTAGGAGCTCCTGTCTGGGGATTGATTTCGGATCGGATTGGTATAAAGAAGACGTTATGTATTGCACTTTTATTAGCTGTAATAGGTGATATGATTCCAATTATATTTGGACATATCATTGGCTTTATCGTGTCGGCAATTATTTGGGGTTCCAGCCTCGGAGGTATCCTTTTATTAATTCAAGTTGCTGCTTCAAAGCAAGTATCTCCGAAATATGTCTCAATGGCAATTAGTTTTATATCCGTTTTCTATGCAGTTGGTCAAATGATTGGACCAGGACTTGCAGGATGGATTATCGGGGAAAGTGGATATACAACAGCTTATGGATTAGGTGCTTTCGGTTTCTTTATGTGCATATGTTTGGGATTAAGGCTAAAAAGAGGGGATCTGGCAAACTCAGCGTATATAGAGAAGTGAGTATTGTCTTGAAATGAATCTTTTTAATGGGGGGAAGCAAAGTGTTCCATGTTAAAGACGTATTAGCAGATCAGTTATTAGCAAATGCGAATGATCCCAGTTGGTATATTCCATTTTCAGATGCAGTTAAGGATTTATCTGAGAGAGAAGCTTTCTGGAAACCGAATGAAGAGTGTAATAGTATAGCTGAAATTGTACAACATTTACTGTATTGGAATACGACGTGGCAAACTAGGTACAAAGAATCAAATGTTAATGCTGTGCCTGCTATTGGTGATAATAACAAAAGTTTTATGCTTTCAGATAATCAAACATTTGAAGAGTTAAGAGAAAAACTATTAGAGAAACTGTTGCAATGGCAAAGTCTCATAAATGAAGACAAGGTTGAAAGTGATGTAATTGGATTTCCTGTATCTGCGAAGTGGTGGGAAGTATTAGCTAATGTAACGACTCATAACGCGTATCACATTGGTCAAATTATTTACATTCGGAAATTACAGAAGAGTTTTGATAATGAATAAGATAATAATTCTCAAATTAGGTGAACAAAAGTGGACAAAACGAGACAGATGTCTCATTTTGTCCACTTTTTTATTATGAAAGAAAAGAGAAAACCTATTAAATCAGGGATTAGAATTTGGCACAGTACTTGCAATATAAAAGATGAACAAGAAAATAGGAGGGCTGGACATGTTAAAAACAACTGAAAGTAAAGGGAATGAAATTACGAAAGAACAAGCTCGTTGGATGTATGAAAAAATGTTAGAGATTCGTAAGTTTGAAGACAAGGTGCATGAATTGTTCGCGCAAGGCGTTCTGCCAGGTTTCGTTCATTTATACGCTGGTGAAGAAGCAGTAGCAGTTGGTGTATGTGCCCACTTAACAGATAGTGACAGTATTACAAGTACGCATAGAGGTCACGGCCATTGTATCGCAAAAGGTTGTGATTTAAATGGCATGATGGCCGAACTTTTTGGGAAAGCGACAGGCTTATGTAAAGGTAAAGGTGGTTCAATGCATATTGCCGATTTAGATAAAGGAATGCTTGGTGCAAATGGGATTGTAGGCGGAGGTTTTCCACTTGCTTGCGGTTCAGCATTAACAGCTAAATATAAAGGAACGAAAGATGTAAGTGTTTGCTTCTTCGGTGACGGAGCAAATAATGAAGGAACATTCCATGAAGGGGTTAATTTAGCAGCGATTTGGAAGTTACCAGTTATTTTTATCGCAGAAAATAACGGTTATGGTGAAGCAACAACATTTGAATATGCTTCTAGTTGTAACTCTATTGCTGATCGTGCAAAAGCATATAACATTCCGGGTGTTCAAGTAGATGGAAAAGATCTATTAGCAGTATATAAAGCGGCGGAAGAGGCTGTTGAGCGTGCACGTAATGGCGGTGGCCCAACTTTAATTGAATGCATGACATATCGTAATTACGGTCATTTTGAAGGAGAAGCACAAACGTATAAAACAGCGGAAGAAAAAGAAGAACATTTAAATGAAAAAGATGCGATTGTGCATTTCCGCAAGCATTTAATTCATGAAGCTTTATTAACGGAATCCGAACTTGTGGATATGGAAAAGGCAGTAGATGAAGCAGTACAAAAATCAATTGAATTTAGTGAAAACAGTCCATATCCAGAGGATGAAGAATTATTAAAAGATGTATACGTTTCTTACAAATAAGAGGAGGGTGAAAAATAATGACTAGAACAGTAAGTATGTCAACTGCAATTAATGAAGCGATGAAAATATCAATGCGTCGTGATGAAAATGTAATTTTAATCGGAGAAGATGTTGCAGGCGGTGCACAAGTGGATCACTTGCAAGATGATGAAGCATGGGGCGGTGTACTCGGTGTTACGAAAGGACTTGTACAAGAATTTGGTCGAAATCGTATTTTAGATACTCCAATTTCAGAAGCGGGTTATATGGGAGCGGCGATGGCAGCTGCTGCAACAGGTTTACGCCCGATAGCTGAATTAATGTTTAATGATTTTATCGGTAGTTGTCTTGATCAAGTATTAAACCAAGGTGCAAAGTTCCGCTATATGTTCGGTGGAAAAGCGAAAGTGCCAGTTACAGTACGTACGATGCACGGTGCTGGATTTAGCGCAGCGGCACAGCATTCACAAAGTTTATATGCGTTATTTACGAGCATTCCAGGTATAAAAGTTGTCGTTCCTTCCACTCCTTATGACGCAAAAGGCTTATTATTAGCGGCAATTGAAGATGACGACCCAGTAATCTTCTTTGAAGATAAAACACTTTACAATATGAAAGGCGAAGTACCAGAAGGGTACTATACAATTCCTTTAGGAAAAGCAGATATTAAACGTGAAGGTTCTGATGTAACAATCGTTGCAATTGGAAAACAAGTTCATACAGCGCTCGCTGCTGCTGAGCAATTAGCGAAAAAAGGACTTGAAGTAGAAGTAATCGATCCGCGTTCTTTATCACCACTTGATGAAGATACGATTTTAGCATCTGTTGAAAAAACGAATCGCCTGATTGTTATTGACGAAGCAAATCCAAGATGTAGTATCGCAACAGATATTGCGGCAATTGTAGCGGATAAAGGATTCGATTTGTTAGATGCACCTATTAAACGAATTACAGCACCACATACACCAGTTCCGTTTTCGCCACCACTTGAAAAGTTATATTTACCAACGCCGGAGAAAGTAATTGAAACTGTATCAGAAATGATCGGAGACCAATCTTTATTACGTGTGTAATGAAACGATGAGAAGGGAGAGAGAAACATGGCTGTAGAAGTTGTAATGCCGAAGTTAGGTATGGCGATGAAAGAAGGTATTATTACGAGCTGGAATATTAAAGCAGGTGATAATGTAGAAAAAGGTGAACTAATTGCTAGTATTAACTCGGAAAAAATCGAAACTGAAATAGAAGCACCAGCTGATGGAACTGTTCTTGATATAGCTGTAAGTGAAGATGAGGGAGTGCCGCCGGGTACTGTAATTTGCTACATCGGTAGACCGGACGAAAAAGTAGAAGTTCATGAAAACATACATGTTGTAGAAGAAAAAGCATCTAATCCAGAACCTAAAAAGGTACAACATCCAGAACCATATGCGATAGATGTGACGAAGCAAAGAGTTAAAATATCTCCAGTAGCAAAGAAAATTGCAAAAACTGAAAATCTCGATATTAGATCATTAATTGGTACAGGACCTGGCGGAAGAATTACAAAGGTAGATGTATTAAAGGCGCTTGAAGAAAGAGTAGCAATTCCAGAAGTACTTGAACAAGAAGAAAGTAAAGTCATTCCTATTACTGGTATGCGAAAAGCAATTGCGAACCGTATGCATGCAAGCTTACAAAATAGTGCGCAATTAACATTAACGATGAAAGTAGATGTTACAGATTTAGTTGCTTTACATAAAGAAATAGCGGAAGTTGTACAAAAACGATACGATAACAAACTAACCATTACGGATTTCGTTTCTCATGCTGTTGTATTAGCGCTTGGGGAGCATAAAGAAATGAATAGCGCTTATATAGATGATGCCATTCATCAATTTGAATATATTCATTTGGGTATGGCAGTCGCGTTAGAAAAAGGATTAGTCGTTCCAGCTATTCGCTTTGCTAATAATCTATCTTTAGTAGAGTTATCTAAAGAGATTAAAAATGTGGCACAAAAGGCACGAGCAGGCAGTTTAAGTAGTGATGATATGCAAGGGACAACATTTACAATTAGTAATTTAGGTAGCTTCGGGATTGAATATTTCACACCAGTATTAAATACACCTGAAACTGGTATTTTAGGTGTAGGTGCAATTGAACATGTTCCTGTATATAAAGGGAAAAAATTAAGAAAAGGAAGTATGTTACCTTTAAGTTTAACATTCGATCATCGTGTATTAGATGGTGCACCAGCAGCTGCATTTTTACGCACAATTAAAAGTTATTTAGAAGAGCCTGTAACAATTCTTTTATAAAGAGAAGGTGAGAAAATGAGTAATTTAGTTGTTATTGGGGGCGGACCTGCTGGTTATGTAGCGGCAATTACCGCGGCTCAAAATGGAAAAGATGTCACTCTTATTGATGAAGCTGATCTTGGCGGGACTTGTTTAAATGTCGGTTGTATGCCTACGAAATCATTGTTAGAAAGTGCGGAAGTATACGATATTGTTAATCATGCGAATCGTTTTGGAGTATTAGTAGATAAGCAGAATATATCAATTGATTGGAAACAAATACAGACGAGAAAATCACAAATCGTAACGCAGCTCGTCCAAGGAATCCAATATTTAATGAAGAAAAATAAAATAAAAGTTATACAAGGTAAAGCGAAATTTGAAACGGATCACCGTATGCGAGTTACACACGGTGATAAAGAAGATGTAGTAGATGGAGAACAGTTCATTATAGCGGCAGGATCAGAACCAACTGAATTACCTTTTGCTCCATTTGATGGGAAGTGGATTTTAAATAGTAGTCATGCAATGTCCCTAGAAAATATACCAAAATCATTATTAATCGTTGGTGGTGGTGTAATAGGTTGCGAGTTTGCAAGCATTTATAGTCGTCTTGGAACAAAAGTTACGATTGTTGAAATGGCATCGCAATTATTACCTGGTGAAGATGAAGATATCGCACAAATTTTAAGGGAGAAACTAGAAAATGATGGCGTAAAAATATTTACAGGAGCGGCTTTAAAAGGATTAAATAATTATAAGAAGCAGGCTTCATTTGAATATGAAGGAAGTATCCAAGAAGCCAACCCGGAATTCATTCTCGTTTCTGTAGGTCGAAAATCACGTGTACAAGAATTAGCTTTAGAAAAAGCAGGCATTCAATTTTCAAATAAAGGAATTTATGTGAATGAACATATGCAAACAAACAGATCACATATTTATGCAGCGGGTGATGTGATTGGTGGAATACAGCTTGCTCACGTTGCCTTCCATGAAGGAACGACAGCGGCATTACACGCGAGCGGAGAAGATGTGAAAGTAAACTATCATGCTGTACCTCGCTGTATTTATACAGCTCCAGAAATTGCTAGTGTCGGTTTAACAGAAAAAGGAGCAAGAGAGCAATACGGTGACATCCTCATCGGAGAATTCGCATTTACAGCGAACGGAAAAGCGCTTATTATTGGAGAACAAACGGGGAAAGTAAAAGTTATTGTGGAACCTAAATATCAAGAAATTGTAGGGATTTCTATTATCGGTCCTCGTGCAACCGAACTAATCGGACAAGGAACGGTGATGATTCATACAGAAGTAACCGCTGATATAATGAGAGATTATATTGCAGCACATCCAACTTTATCTGAAGCAATCCATGAAGCATTATTGCAGGCAGTAGGACATGCTGTACATGCTTGAAGGTAAAAAGACCAGTCTAATATGACTGGTCTTTTTAGTAAATAATATTTAAGTAGCAATATGTATAAAAAGATACTAGAAAAATCACTATACTCTCATGTTTTTTTAATCGATGAGAGTATAGTGATTTTGAAACTTCTTCACTTATTTAATTGAAAAGCGCTGTTACTATTTAATTTCAATAGCTGAAGTTATATCGTTCCAATCTGCAGCTAAATTAGCAGTTTGACCATACCAATCAGAGTGTCTAAAGGAGACACCTTTTCCATATCCTTGAGTTGAAGAATGTTCCCATAGTGTTGTTGAATAACTTGCAGAAGGTGAAGCTGTACTTACAGAAGAAATTCTGTCGTTCCAGCTAGAAGGTAGGTTTTTAAAGCCACTGCTCCAATAAATATACTGTCCACCTTTATTTTGATGCTCATAAAAATCGGTACTACCAGCACCACTACCTAAAGGGTTAATTTGATTTTTAAGTGCCTTTTTATCCTTTTCAATAAAAGCATTCAATGTTTCTCTGCTAGTAAAGCCATAAGCTAACCAATCTCCATTTTCATTTTGCTTAGGTAGTACCATAGTAATTTGGATGTCTTTTTTTGATTGATCGCTTAATTTTGTGAATGAATTAACATTCTTTTCATCAACTTTTAAATAATCAAATGATTTAATTGTATTATCTTTTTCTGCAGCACTTACTACTCCTAATCCTCCAGTTAATGCAAAACCTGCTACTAATGCCCCTGCTACTAATTTCTTCAACATATAACCATCCCTTTTTGTTTAGATTTTTGTACAGGTAAAACTTGTACATGTAAAATGTATTCTAATTTCACATTTTTGTAAATATTCTGAAGTTTTAGAAATAATAGGCGGAATATTTACATTTTTGCATTTATTCTTTAGAAAAAATAGCTATTGGAATGATATAATAAATAGATATATTGCTTTTGTTGGATGTTGAAATGTTTTAGGAGGAAAGCCATTGAAGTATTTCAATAAAGATTGGTATAAAGAAATGCAAGTATCTGGATTTTTAATTTTCTCAGAAACATTAGAAGAATGGGAAGAGATTTTGCGAGAGAGCGAAAAGGTAGGAATGGATTATAAGAAAAGTTTGAGAGAAGACATGGAAGAAAAGAAAGAAGATTTATTAAAGTTTCTACCTAAGTCACTACATCCATACATTCATGACAATACAATTAAGTCAGAATACCCATCAGAAAAGTTAAAGAAACTTATGCTTGATTGGACAGAAGATTATGAGAAAAGAATGAATGATTTAGAACAAGCTTATATAGATAATTATAATGCTATAAAAGAAAAGCTCACGCAGAATGTCGTTCAACTACATGAATACTCACTACATGACAGTGTAGTCAAATCAGTAGAGAGAAGATCAAAAGATACGCTAATTATAACTTTAGATTGCAGTGGTACTTTCAGTGAATTTGACAAACTGGAAGTAACTTTTACAGGCGTAACGAAATGTTCTATTCCGGAAAATTTTGAAGGTGCTTGGTGGTTATGTCATGAAATAGATCTTACTAATGAAGGCTTCGAATTGGGTGTTTTATTTGATTGCCCATTTGAAGAAGTGACGATTTGTGCAAAAGATGTATTGCTTGAGAAAAGTAACTAGTAAACTTTATAACTTTACAAACAAAAAAACAGTCTTATATGACTGTTTTTTATTTAGATGCTAAATTATCAAGTTTCCAATATGTATCTGTTAACGGCGCAGCTTTGCTATCTATGTATAAATACATATTATTTAAATCTTTTGGAGAAGTTTTCATATTAAATACAATGTCGGTAGTTAAAGAAAACTCAGATGGAACCTTTTTAGCATTTTCATTTTGTATAAATTCACCTTCGTATTTTTCACCCGTTTTTTCATCTTTTATGAAATATTTTATTTCTGAAAGATCTATCGTTTGTCCGTCAGCACGAGCATTATTTATAGTAACGCGAGCTGTGAGACGCCACTCTTTGTCTATTTTATCGAATTTTGCATTTTCAACAGTTGCTCTATAGTATTCGTTTTTAAATATTTCCCCATAGTGCATTGCATTCTTTTCAAAAGCGCTCTTTTCGTGTTTTGGTGCAGTATTTCCACTACATCCTGCCATTATTCCTGTAAATAATAATGCTGTACAAGTTACTTTAATTATAGATTTCATAGTAATCCCTTTCTGTATTAAAAAGTAAAACATAGGAATAATTTTACATCAATAGGAAAGTAAATGGAAGTATGTTTGTGGAATATGCAAATATACACTTATTTCGTTTTCAAGTTAATGGGATAGAAAGAGGGAGAAAACTGTATAAAACGGAATGAATAAGAATTGAAAATATTGTAATACAGAAAAAGCATGCATATAATTAAAATAAAGATTAAATTTCTGAATCTTCAATAATGGTGGTGATAACATGTTCACTGAAGAGCGTAGAGAGAAAATTTTAGAGTTACTTAAGAAAGATGGAAGAGTAATCGCAAAGGATCTTGCGGAAAGTTTTGATATGTCTATTGATTCTATAAGAAGAGATCTATCTATTATGGAGAAAGAGAGTTTATTAAAAAGAACGCACGGAGGTGCAGTTGAACTTACGCGAGTGAGAAACTTAGCTGCCGAACCATCGAAACGTTATCGTGATAGTTCAATAGATGAAGATGCGATTGCGAAAGTTGCTGTATCCTACATACAAGAAGGAGATTCCGTTTTTATTGGCGGGGCTTCCATTCATTATGCCATGTTAAAGTATTTACCTGAAACATCATTTACAGTTATTACGAATGCTTTAGAAATTGCTAGTAAGTTACGGGAATATAAGAACATTGATACGTACTTAATTGGTGGAAAAGTGAAACCATCAGGAAATATGACAGATACACTGGCCTCTGAATTGATAAGTAGATTCTCTATTGATCTTTATTTCTCTACAGGTGGCGGTATTTCATTGAATGGTATAAGTACTGCGACACCGGAAGTTGCTTATTTTGGAAAAACAGTAAGTAAAATTGCTAGAAGAAATATTTGTTTAGCTCCTCATAATAAACTTGGAATAGACTGCTTTATAAAAGGAGAGTCACTAATAGAAATTGACCTTATAATAACAGATGAAGGGGCTAGTAAAGAAACGATTCAACAATTTGAGAAACAAGGTAAAGAAATTGTAATAGCGTCAATAGACCTCAATTAAAAGGGAGTTTGAAATGATTATAAAAGGACAAGAGTTTCATATAAATGGATTAACTTATACAGTTCGTTCTGCAGTTCAAACGGATGCTGAGCAGTTATCAGAAATTAGAGTTCAGATCGATGGCGAAACTGAAAATATGGATAGAGAAGCTGGAGAGGGGTTTATTGATAAGATAGGGTTTCAAAAAATAGTAAAAACAGATAGTGAAGAGATGAAGAATCTTTTTTTAGTTGTAGAAGTGCACAATCGAATCGTAGGATTTTCGAGATGTGAAGGATCAAATTTGAAGAGATTATCTCATAAAGTAGAGTTTGGTGTTTGTATTTTAAGAGAGTTTTGGGGATATGGAATGGGTAAGAGTCTATTGCAACAATCTATTCAGTGGGCTGATGAAAATGAAGTGAAAAAGATATCATTGCAAGTGTTAGAGACAAATGAAAAAGCCATCAAACTTTATAAAAAATTAGGTTTGGAGGTAGAAGGTATTCTAAAAAATGATAAAAAACTGTCGGATGGTAAGTATTATAATACGGTAGTAATGGGAAGGTTTACTGATACTTTTCATAAAAGAGGTGAAGAAGTATGTTTTACAGAAGGAAATACTATGTAGTAAAAAATGAATTCATAGAAATATTTAATGATCATTTCAATGATACTAATTTACCTAATCAAATAAAATATGGTTCTCGTTTAATAGGGCGCTGGATGAAAGATAATAATGATGGTACGACTGAAGTATTTGCACTATGGGAATATGATAGTTATGAACAGTATAAAGAAATTGAATCAAAAATTAGAAGCGACAAGATACATGTTAAAAGAATACACGATTGGTATGAAAAACATGGCGGGAAAGAATATGTTTTACAGGAGTACATATTAGAGTTAAAAAATGAAGAGTTAGTATGTACTGTAAAGTGATAGAGGGGTGGGGAATAATGGGAATTAAAACAAAATTATATTTTAGTTTAGCATCCACTATTTTATTTGCAATAGCGGTGATAGTTTTCTTTATAAACGGCAATCCACAAAAGTGGTTTTGGTTATGTATTTTCTTTGCGTCCATTATACAAAATATAGTTCTACTAAAAAAGAATAAAGAAGTTCATTAAGATATTCAAATTATTAACATATTTGTGTCATCTTTCTAGTTGTATTGAAAACGCTTTTATTCAGTTTTATAATAAAAGTATGTTTTATAAATCTCCAAAACAATTAATAGGGGAGATGATACAATGTTAGCTTCACCGTTTTACTTACATACATGGAAAAAGTTTGTGGATGAAGGAGTCCTTGATTCGAACCGTATAAACGAAAGAATTTCAGAGTCATGGCATCGATGTAAACAAGCAAATGTGAATCCTCATATGAATAAAGGTCAGAAAATTTTGTCTTCTGATATTTTTCAGGATCAAAAGAAAAAGAGTGAAATCTTCCTTGATATAGCAATACCTCAAATACAAAATATGAGAAAAACCATTGATGAACTGCAAATGATGGCATTATTAATTGATCCAGATGGTTATGTTCTATCATTAAGTGGAAATCAGCAAACGTTGAAACGAGCGAAACATATTAATTTTATTGAAGGTGTGAAATGGACGGAAGCAGCTGTTGGTACAAATGCGATAGGAACAGCGTTACAGATTGAAGAGGCTATTATGATAAGTGGTACAGAGCATTATTCTGTCGCATCTCATAGCTGGAGCTGTGCGGCCTCTCCGATTCATAATGATGACGGGAAATTAATTGGTGTTCTAGATTTCTCTTGTCCAATTGAGTTTTCACATCCATATATGCTCGGAATGGTAACTTCGATCGCGCATGCGATTGAACGTGAATGTAGTATTCGAGTACATCAAAATGAACTGCATTTAATCCATCGTTTTTTAGATGTAATTGACAGTGATGAACAAGTTGTTATTTGTAACCATCGTGATGTTATCGTTTCTGCGAGCAAGAGGGTTCGTGAACGAGTATGTAATTGGTCACGAATGAAACTTGAAGATTTAATGCACAATGGATTGAAACCTAAATTAGAGGTACCGGTATATAGTAATGATAGAATGATCGGGAAATGTATTTACTTAAAGGAAAATAAACAAGAAAATTTATTTTCTACTTACCCGTTTATAAACGGAATTACTTTCCCTGGAGTTATTGGGACAAGCAGCGTATTTCAACATACTTTAGAAGAAATTAAGCTTGTTTCACCAACTGACGCTAGTGTATATGTATGTGGTGAAACAGGTGTAGGGAAAGAATATGTAGCGAGAGCGATTCATGAAAATAGTCCAAGAAAAAATGGTCCTTTTATAGCTGTTAACTGCGGTTCATTACCGAAAGAATTAATGGAAAGTGAATTATTCGGTTATGCTGAAGGTGCGTTTACAGGTGCGCGGCGCCAAGGATATAAAGGGAAATTCGAACAAGCAGACGGAGGAACAATATTTTTAGATGAAATTGGTGAAGTGCCGCCAAAGATGCAAGTGGCATTATTGCGTGTTTTGCAAGAACGAACAGTAACCCCAATTGGTAGTTCAAAAGAGGTACCAGTAAATATTCGTATTATTACTGCGACACATAAAGATTTACTAAGATTAGTAGAAGAAGGGAAATTCCGTCAAGATTTATATTATCGTTTACATGTTTATCCGCTATATGTTCCGTCGTTAATAGAAAGAAAAGAGGATATTCCGTACTTCATACAACATTTTTGTGAACGAAAGGATTGGAATGTTGTATTTCCAAAGAGTATTTGTAATCAATTTTCACAGCATACATGGCCCGGAAATATTCGAGAATTATTAAATGTATTAGAACGCATATACATTTTGTCGCAAGGACGGGAAATATGCGAAAAACAAATCTCTTTTTTATTACAAACAATGATGGGAAATCAACATCAACTTGAATTGCAAGCAGAAAATAAAACGGAGCATACATTAAATTTCCGTGAAAAAATACAGCGTGATAGCATGATTGAAGCGCTAGAAAAGACGAACGGAAATGTTTCATTAGCTGCAAAACTATTAGATGTGCCACGCAGTACGTTTTATAAACGTATGCAAAAATTTAGGCTATAAAAGTAGATTTTTGTAATCTACTTTTTCTTTATGGGCTCACGTTCTGTCGGAATGTGCGCTTGCCAGGGAAATAATAGAATAATTAGAAAGAAGATTTCCTGAAGGGGGTTAGCATGTGAAGTATATTGAAATTGGAATCGGGAATAGGTGGTTCATTCGAACGGAAACCGAAAATAAAGATGGAACTGAATTCGAGGAACGAGGAATTATTAAACCTATTTATTTTGAGTCTTTATATGTACGGATTTGGTTTCGGAAAACGTGTTTTATTTTTGATACGAAAGAGGGCTTTAAGAAAGTAAGAAAAAGTAGAGCTGAGTATAAGTTTATTGTTGGAATGGTGAGTAGGTTAAAACAATAGAATCACACAGGGGGGTGTTTTTATGATTAGAATTATCACATTTATACTCGCTTTTATTATAATGGGCTATTCTATTTACAGTTGGAATGATGATTCGAAGCAAAGTATGCTCATTTTACAATTACTTTTAGGTTTTATGCTTGCCGGTATGGGGATACACAACGTTAAGAAGGATGAAAAAGAGAATAAGAATATGGGGCTTTTGCTATTACTTACATCACTTTTTTGTATTATTGTATCGTTAATAAAATATTTTAAATAAACCGTTACTAAGCATATTGAGTAACGGTTTATTGAGGTTATAATGTGCTATTTATATAACCCCGTCGTATACATTACCGTTAAATTATGTACAATTTCTTCTAATTCTAGTTCTTTATCATTTTGCACGATTGTCCAAAGAAACGTTTCATTCATAGAGAACCAGCCGCATGCGACAATCTCTTTATTTAACTCAGTTCGTACTAATTCATTTTCCTGGGAATGAGTAATGTCTTGTATAATCCGTGTTACAAAGCGTTCGCGAATCTCATCCCATTTTTGACGTATTTCTTTTGAGGTTCTTATTGCTTCTTCAACAACTTGTAATATAGCTCTTTCTTCTTGTGCTAACTGTAAAAAAGCGCGCACTTGATTCTGAATCATATCTCGTGCTTCGGCCTTTGTTTGAGGGGAAAAAGAGCGATCAGCAATATCATAAAAGCGATTCATAACATCTTCCATCAAAACGACGAGGAGAGCATCTTTATTTTTAAAATATACATATGCTGTTCCATAACCAGTTTCTGCATGTTTAATAATTTGCGTGATTGTAGTTTTCTGAAATCCGTTTTTTATAAACATAGTATAACCGGAATGTAATAGTTTCTTTTTTGTTTCTAAGGAGCGGTGTTTTCTTGTTGAAAGAGTAGAATTTTTCAAGGAATCACCTCTTTATACTGAAATATCTGAAAATATAATTGTATTGTAAAAGAAGTTTGTATATAAAGTCAACTGACATAATATCATTGACGTTATATCAATTTAAATGATATATTTCAATTAGTTAGAATAAAAAGAAAATTAAAAGAAGGTGACACCATGTATAAAGAACCATTTCAACCAACTTATGAGTATGCGCTTGAATGTGATAAACATGATGAACTGAAAGATTTTCAATCTGAATTTTATAAAAAAGAAGGAACAATATATTTAGATGGTAACTCTTTAGGGTTGCTTTCAAAAAGAGCAGAGAAATCGTTACTCACCTTGCTAGATTCATGGAAAGAGTTTGGGATTGATGGATGGACTGAAGGTGAGCATCCATGGTTTTTCCTTTCGGAGAAATTGGGTGAATTGACAGCACCTCTTATTGGATCTTTACCGGAAGAAACGATTGTAACCGGTTCTACGACTGCGAATATACATCAAGTTATTGCGACGTTTTATGAGCCGAAAGGAATACGAACAAAAATTCTTGCGGATGAATTAACTTTTCCGTCAGATATTTATGCACTTCAGAGTCAAATTCGTTTAAAAGGCTTAGATCCAGATGAACATTTAGTACGAGTGAAAAGCCGAGATGGAAGAACACTTTCTGAAGATGATATTATTCATGCGATGACCGATGATATCGCTTTAATATTATTGCCTTCTGTACTATATAGAAGTGGACAAATTCTTGATATGAAGCGATTAACAGCTGAAGCTCATAAACGTGGTATTCATATCGGTTTTGATTTATGTCATTCAATGGGCTCCATTCCGCATCATTTTAAAGAGTGGGATGTAGATTTCGCTGTATGGTGTAATTATAAATATTTAAATGCAGGTCCTGGTGGTGTTGCGGGCCTTTATGTAAATAATAAACACTTTAATAGACTCCCAGGATTATCTGGTTGGTTTAGTTCTAGAAAAGATAAGCAATTTGATATGGAGCATTCATTGACTGCGGCTGACCATGCTGGAGCTTATCAAATAGGGACACCTCACGTATTAAGTACTGCACCATTAATCGGTTCTCTTGAAATTTTTAAAGAAGCTGGTATTGAGAAGTTACGTGAAAAATCATTACATATTACGAGATATATGCTTGATTTAATTGAACATGAATTAAAAGGCTTTGAATTTACAATTGGAAATCCATTAGAGGATGAAAAACGAGGCGGGCATATTTATTTAGAACATGCTGAGGCGGCGCGTATTTGTAAAGCGTTAAAAGCAAATGGGGTTATTCCAGACTTTAGAGCTCCAAATGGAGTTAGACTTGCGCCTGTTGCTTTATACAATACGTATGAGGAAGTATGGAACTCTGTACAAATCTTAAAGAAAATTATGAAAAATGAAGAATATAAAAACTTTGAAAATAAGCGAGAGGTTGTGGCGTAAGCATGAAAACATCGCAGTGGATTGATATTTCACAACCACTAAATAATGATATCGCGACATGGCCAGGGGATACACCGTTCTCGTATGAAGTTTCATGGTCAAAAGAAAACAGTGGTTCAGTAAATGTCGGAAAGTTAACGATGAGTATCCATACAGGTACTCATATTGATGCACCTTTTCATTTTGATAATGACGGTAAGAAGGTGTTGGATTTAGATATTCAAGTTTATGTTGGTCCAGCACGGATCATTGACGTTTCTAATCTTGAAAGCATCGGGAAAAAGGAATTAGAAAACTTTCATTTAGAAGGTGTAGAACGATTGTTATTACGTACATCTTCACATGGTAAAGCAAATGAATTCCCAGATGTAATCCCGCATTTACGCGCAGATATTGCAGCCTTTCTTTCTGAAAAGGGAATTCGTTTAATCGGGGTGGACGTACCATCTGTTGATCCTTTAGATGATAAAGAACTAGCAGCACATCATCAATTATTTAAACATGGAATTCACATTTTAGAAAATGTCGTACTCGATCACGTAGTAGACGGCGATTACGAACTTATTGCATTACCACTTGCATTAACAGATGCGGATGGGAGTCCAGTTCGAGCTGTTATTAGACCAATATAAGTAGAAATGAACACAAAGGGGCGTTTGGCTAATATGAAAGAAAATGAAAAGGTAATTATGGAAAAAGGGATTCATACGGATTTTAAGGAGAATATGACGTACGGAGAGTATTTACAGCTAGATAGCTTATTATCTAGTCAACAAAGATTATCAGATCATCATGATGAAATGTTATTTATCGTTATCCACCAAGCGAGTGAGCTTTGGATGAAACTAATTTTACATGAATTGAATGCTGCAATTGAATCTATTAAACAAGATAAATTACCACCAGCTTTTAAAATGTTAGCACGTGTATCAAAAATTCAGTCGCAAATCATTCAATCTTGGGATATTCTTGCGACATTAACGCCATCAGAATATATTGAGTTTCGTGATTCACTTGGTCAGGCTTCAGGTTTTCAATCGTATCAATATCGAATGATTGAATATGCACTTGGTTATAAAACACCACATGCATTAAAGATTTATGAAAAGGACCCAGAATTACATGCTCGTCTTCATAAAGCACTTCATGCACCAAGTTTGTATGATGTGGCGATACAAGCGCTTGTTAAAGAAGGATTCCCAATTCATAAAGATGTGTTAAATCGTGATATTACGCAGCCTTACGAAGAGGATGCAACTGTAGAAGCGGCTTGGATAGAAGTATATGCGGACGTGCAGAAATATTGGGATTTATATCAGCTTGCAGAGAAATTAATCGATATTGAAGACTGGCTACAACAATGGCGTTTCCGTCATATGAAAACGGTAGAACGAATTATTGGTCATAAAATGGGAACAGGTGGCTCTTCTGGCGTATCTTATTTAAAGCGAGTGCTTGATCAATGCTTCTTCCCAGAGCTTTGGAACGTTCGAACGAAATTATAAAAATAAACTTGTCAGCTATTAAATGCTGGCAAGTTTATTTTTTGTTTTAATAACAAATATGATTTAATAGAGAGAACGAAATGAATAACAAATATTACATAACCATTTAGATGGAGGAAGATTTCTTGAATTTCGAGCAATTACAAAATAAATTTGAAAAGAAAAAGGTTAATACATTTCTTGTTTATCAAAAGGGGGAATTAACGACTGAGTACTATAAAACGATAGATTGTGCAAATGACTTATTTAAAATTAATTCGATTACAAAAAGTATCGTATCTATATTAATTGGTATCGCAATTGATAAAGGATTTATAAATAATATACATACACCAATCACAACATGGATTCCCAATGTGCCGGAGGAAAAGAGGGAATTAACGCTGTATCATTTATTAACGATGACAACAGGAGAAAATTGGAAAGAGTTCGGAAATGGGGTTGTTTTCCCGAATGATTTTGTGGAATCAGACAATTGGGTGCAATACATTTTAGAAAAGCCGTTCATTGAAGAAATAGGTACGAAAATGAATTATAATTCAGGTTCTTCTCATTTACTTAGTTACATCATTCAACAAGCAACTGGAATGTCGACGGAGCAGTTCGCGAAAAAGTATTTATTTGAGCCGTTAAACATTACGGAGTATGAGTGGCAACAAGACCCGCAAGGTATATATGTTGGCGGATTCGGTATGAAAATGAAATCTATAGATTTATTAAAGTTAGGAAAAGTATGTTTGAACAATGGATATTGGAAGGGAAATGATATTGTATCATCGAAATGGTTAGAAGAATCAGGTGAGGCTCTATTTGAAACGTATGAACATGTCGGAGCATATGGATATCACTGGTGGGTATTAAATAATGAAAGATTTCACATACCGTATTGTATGTATTTTGCTATGGGATACGGAGGGCAATACATTATTATCATTCCGCAGTTAGAGCTCGTAGCTGTAATTAGTAGCCACATGCCAAAACGTGGCCTCGTACCATTAAAGTTATTTATAGAGCATATAAAAGAGAATTCCAATCATAAATAAGTAGAGAAATGAGGTGTTTTATGAGAAGTGCAAAAATGATAGCGATTTATAGACTGTTATTAAGTCTTCTAGCGTTTAGTGCACTTATTACTCAATTTGTTACAAGGGCACAAGTGAAACCGTTCAATCCAGTTAACTTTTTTAGTTTCTTCACAATTGAAAGTAATATTTTAGTTGCGGTAATTCTACTATTTAGTAGTTTGGGGACAGCTCTATTTGGACGTTCCGAGCAATTTGGAGTTCTTCGCGGTGCAGCTACAGTATACATACTGACAACAGGACTTATTTATTTTTTGTTATTAAGGGGATTAGAAGAGTCACTTCAAACAGCGATACCATGGGTAAATACTGTACTTCATTACATCATGCCATTAGCGATGATTTTAGATTGGGTTATAAATCCACCTACGAAGACCATTACATGGAAACAGGCTGCGAGTTGGCTTGTTTTCCCGCTTTTATATGTTGTCTATAGCTTAATACGCGGGCCATTCGTGAATTGGTACCCATATCCGTTTTTAGATCCGAGAATAGGTGGATATGGGAGAGTATTTTTATATAGTATAGGGATATCTGTTGTTATTGGAGCTATTTGCGGATTAGTAAAAATATTAGGGAATCGATCTTTGCATATAAAAAATAATCCTCCTTATTAAGGAAGAAGTACATAAAGAAACCTCTGTCTGTATGTAAAGACGGAGGTTTTTTTGTTTTACCGACTTGTCTTCTGAAAGGACATCTTTAAAAATTCCTCTGTTTTCGTATCAAACTCTACATCCACAAAAACACCATACTCTTTTCCACCCTCACGTAGCCATAATTTAAACTTTTCAACTGTTATTTGAACAGTTTTTGGTTGTCTACCTATATGAAGGTAATCGATAATCTCAGCTTTCGGATATTGTTCTTTCGTTTTTTCAACGGCTAGTTTACCCCATTTTGCATATGGCGGCTGTGCGTGAACAATAGATGGGTCGGTATATATATTTGAACATGTTGTTATTAAAAAAATATAAATGCTGTACGTACGAAGAATCGCTTCATAATAAGCTCCTTTTATTCTTTTTGTATATTGTTTACATATTTCTTCAAGCATATAAGTTTGGATTTTTTTGTCTTCTTTACATAAAAGCGAGGGTTTTACAAAACATAACCATGAAATCATTTCCGTAATTAAGGAGGGAAATACATGCGTCAAAAAGCTGTTTTTAAAATAGCGATTTTGCTTGTCTTTATCGGGCTATCTTTAATGGTAAGTAGTATACAGACCAAAAATGTGGAAGCCTTTTCTAATCAAGTGATTCAAAGAGGGGCATCTGGAGAAGATGTCATTGAACTGCAAACTCGTTTGAAATATAACGGATTTTATACGGGGAAAGTTGATGGTGTTTTCGGATGGGGTACATATTGGGCACTTCGAAACTTTCAGCAAAAATTCGGATTGCCAGTTGATGGTTTAGCGGGTGCTAAAACGAAGCAAATGCTTGTAAAGGCAACGAAGTATGATAAGTCGACCGCTAATAAAGATACTACAACTAATAAAGGGAACAGTGGTGGAGGTAAACAGGAAAATAAGCCGCCAAAAAGTACAGGGACAAATGTTCCAAACGGTTATTCTCAAAATGACATTCAGTTAATGGCAAACGCTGTATACGGAGAATCACGTGGTGAGCCGTATTTAGGACAAGTTGCAGTAGCTGCGGTTATTTTAAACCGTGTCACAAGTGCATCATTTCCAAATACTGTTTCAGGAGTAATCTTTGAGCCGAGAGCATTTACAGCAGTAGCAGATGGACAAATATATTTAACGCCAAATGAAAATGCGAAAAAAGCCGTATTAGATGCGATCAACGGATGGGACCCAACTGGGAATGCATTATATTATTTCAACCCAGATACTGCGACAAGTAAATGGATTTGGACTCGTCCACAAATTAAAAAAATTGGTAAGCATATTTTCTGTAAATAGAGCGGAGGTGGAAACATGTTACGAGGTATTATCATCGTATTGTTAACAGTAGGTGTAGTTGGAACAGGGTATTGGGGCTATAAAGAGCATCAAGAGAAAAATGCAGTATTAATTCGAGCGGAAAATAGTTATCAGCGTGCGTTTCATGATTTAGCATATGAAGTTGATTTATTACACGATAAAATTGGAACAACACTGGCGATGAATTCACGTTCCTCATTATCGCCAGCTTTAGTAGATGTATGGCGTTTAACATCAGAGGCTCGTTCTGATGTAGGACAATTACCTTTAACATTAATGCCATTTAATAAAACGGAAGAGTTCCTGGCGAATATCGGTGATTTTAGTTATCGTGCAGCGGTTCGTGATTTAGAAAAAGATCCGTTAAATGATCAAGAATATAAAACGTTACAAGGTTTATATTCAAATGCAGCAAATATACAAGATGAACTGAGAAAAGTGCAGCATCTTGTATTGAAAAATAATCTTCGCTGGATGGATGTAGAAATGGCTCTTGCGTCAAACCAAGATCCAGCAGATAACACAATTATCGATGGATTAAAGACGGTAGAAAAGAATGTAACATCATACTCGTCCACAAACTTTGGACCGACTTTTACAAGTGCACAAAAGAATAAAAAAGGCGGATTTGAAGCAAAAGGAAAGGCGATTTCGAAAGCGGAAGCGGAAAAAATCGCGAAATCATTTTTAAACTTAAAAGGGAATGAAAAAGTAGAAGTTGAGAAAAGTGGAAAAGGTGCAAAAGAATCATTCTACAGTGTGAAAATTCAAGATCCAGCAACGAACAATGAGTATTATATGGATATTACCGGAAAAGGTGGATATCCAATTTGGGTAATGAACAACCGAGAAATTAAAGAGCAAAAAATCAGTTTAAATGATGCAGGAAGTAAAGGATTAACATTTTTAAAGGATCACAAGTTTACAAATATGGAGCTGTTTGATAGTTCTCAATATGATAATATCGGTGTGTTTACGTACGTTGTAAATGAAAATGGAGTGCGTATTTATCCAGAAGCAATCCAAATGAAAATTGCCTTAGATGATGGGTCGATTGTTGGTTTTTCCGCAAAGGAATATTTAGCATCACATCAAAAACGAACGATTCCGAGTGCGAAGCTAACCGCTGCTGAGGCGAGAAAGAAAATTAACCCCGATGTAAAAGTTATGGAAGAACGTAAAGCTGTAGTAGTAAATGACTTGCATAATGAAGTACTTTGTTATGAATATATTGGTACTTTAGGGAAAGATACGTACCAAATTTTCATTAACGCAAATAGCGGTGCAGAAGAAAAAGTGAAGAAGATGCAAGCTGTTGAGAAAATTTATGATTAAACATCAATGATAAAGTGGTGAAAATAATGAAAATCATTATATATATGTTAATGCTTTGTTTCGTTATTACTGGATGTAGCATTGGAAAAAAAGACAATCCTAATGAAAAGCCAGAACAAAAAAATGTCTCGATGAAAAATGTTACGTATACAAATAAATCAAATAAGCCAAATGAAAAAGCAGCTGATCATCTGGCATCTTTAGCTGCAAGTATACCTGGTGTAAACGATGCGACAGCAGTAGTAGTTGGGAAGTATGCTGTTGTAGGTATTGATGTGAAAGCGAAACTTGATCGAACTCGCGTTGAGTCAATTAAGTATTCTGTTGCAGAGAGTTTGAAGAATGACCCAAACGGTGCAAATGCAGTCGTTGTAGCAGATGTTGATACGTATGAAAGACTAAAACAAATAGGCAAGCAAATTAAAAAAGGTAAAACTGGTGAAGGCATACTTGATGAATTAGCAGCAATTGTTGGCCGAGTAATGCCGCAAGTTCCAAATGATATGATTGAAAATAGAGAAACGAATCCGATTAAAGATAATGATAAACAATTACCAAAAGATGAAGAACAAGAACTACGAAAAGAACAAGAAGATCAGTCAAATAACCATTTGAAAAAATAGTGAAAACCCCGTACTAAATTGTACGGGGTTTTTCTTCAAGATTAAATATTCAGTTTATTTTTAAGGGAATATATGGTTTAATAATGAGGGGAGGGACAGCCGTTATGATGAAAAAAAGCGCACTCATATTAGGTAGTTTATGCATAGGTTTTAGTATGACAGCGTGTGACCAGAAGAAAGAAGTGAAGAAGAAAACAGCTATGTCTTCTACTATAACGGAAAATAAAAAGCAAGAGACCATTAATATAAATCATTTCTCAAATATTAATGAAGGAATGACTTATTTAGAAGTGAAAGATTTAATCGGTTTTGAAGGGGATTTACTCATAGAAGAAGGGGAAGAACATTCTACACGAATTAAGCAAATTTTTGCTTGGAAAGGAAACGATCCAAAATCATTTGCTAAAATAACATTTTTGGATGGAAAAGTGCATTCTAAAACACAGCAAGGTTTAAGTTAATAACTTGAAGGAATGGGAGAGTTAAGCATGAACATACATACAGGAGAAATACAATTAGTGCCGTATAAGGAGCAATATAAAGAGATAATACAATCATTTACTTTACCAAGTGAACAAGTTCAATTTACGGCGAATCCAGGTGAATTACTGGAGAAAGCGAAAAATGATCGAACGAAAAATGTAGTTGTTATTTTAGACTATAACGGAGTACCTGTCGGTGTATTTATATTACAAACAGGTGATAGGGTACAGGAGTTTACAGAAAATAAGGATGCCATACTTTTAACTTCTTTTTCCATTAATCACAATAAACAAAATAAGGGATATGCTAAGAAATCATTGGCGTTATTACAAGACTTTGTAAAATATTATTATCCAGTAAAAAATGAAGTGATTCTTGCTGTAAATGAAAAAAACATTCCGGCACAAAAGTTATATGAGAAAGTTGGATTTCAAGATAAAGGGTTTAGAAGAATGGGACCAATTGGACAACAATTCATATTACATTTACCTATAACGAGATAATGAGATAACAAAGCTTACTCTTGAAAAAAATCATGTAGTAAGTTTTTTAATTTGAGATATTTTCCGTACATGATATGTTAGATGTATTAAAGTAAGTATTCGAGAAGCATAAAGGTGCAAAACAATTCGATTGTTAAGCATTTAAATACGTGAGGGGTAATCATATGACAATTTATATTGCACTACTACGGGGAATTAATGTAGGTGGACATAAAGTAATCAAAATGGCAGATTTGAAAATAATGTTTGAATCAATAGGGTTAAAAAGAGTGAAAACATATATTCAAAGTGGAAATGTAGTGTTTGAGTCAGAAGAAGAGATAAGTTTTTTAAAGGAACGAATTGAATGTGAAATTAAGAACGTTTTTGATTTCAATGTTCCAGTCATGTTACGAGCAAATGATGAATTTATTAATATTATTAAAAAGTGTCCTTACGAGACCCATTCGTTATTAGAAGGAGAAAGTGTACATGTGGCCTTTTTAGCTAATCCACTTTCTGAAGAAGACAGTAAGCGGTTACTTATGTACAAAAGTGACATAGAAGATTGCCATATCGAAGGAAGAGTAGTGTATTTATTTTTCAAAAAAAGCATTCGTAATTCTAAACTAATGAACCAGTTTCAAAAATTACATACGCCAGCTACAGTAAGGAACTGGCGGACTGTGAATAAGCTGAAAGCAATAGCAGAAGGTATTTAAACATAAAAAAGTGGTTTTCTGCATTTAGAAAACCACTTTTTTTATTTATATTGTTTGGCGACAATGAGTTCAACAATAGGGAAAATAAGAAAGGAAGAACAGAGTGCAATAAAGAGTGGAAGGTTTTTTACACCATCCAAATTGGAACCCATAGAAAATCCTTCCGAGCAGAGTAATATAAGGAACATAACACCTACAAGCACAAAATACGCGATTTTAAAGCTTTTATATGTAATTTGTTGTCCCATCTCATCTTGACTTTCTTTCGATACTCCGTTTGGATCTCCCCATGTAATATGATTAATTAAATTACTAAGTATTAAAGAAGCAGCGAAAATAGTCCCACCCAAAATTGAACCTTCAGTTATGTATTTGTATGTGCCATGTACAAGTATAGCGATTAAAGATAAAGTTATGATTACAAAAATAATTTTTTTAGTATTCAATATATAATTGCACCTCCACTTTTGTAAAAAACTCTTTACATCCATAGTATAAAATTGGAAAAGTTTTATGTCAAACATTTTTTACATATGAAGTGAATGTTTATGATATTTTGTTTAAAGGATGAAGAAAAAATTACATTACATTTGAATGTAAAAGAATGGGCTCGCATATATTTGGAAGGGATGTCAGATTAATTTAGGGGGTAGTTATGTCTATTCTTTTAAAAGCTGGTGCAGATGCAGGAAATAATGGTTTGAAGTTAATGGTGAAAGGGCAGGAACCTATTTTTATTCCGAGTATTTATTCCTTATATATAGGTGAGTCTACGGGGTTGTTAGATGAGGGTGAAGTTTCATCGTCAGAATTAGAGAATCACATTGATGTGACCATTAGTTCTCCATCGCTAATGTTAAATAATGTACGATACATCGTTGGAGAAAAAGTGATTCAAGATCAATTAAAAGGTACTGAAGTGGAGAAAAAATCAAATAAATCTACTGATGAGTTAATGGTCATTACAATCCTTTCAGGTTTAGCGATAAGTGCTATGCGTCAAAGCCCTACTTCAAGTCATATTAATATTCGTTATGATTTATCTGTTGCTCTTCCAATGCAACTTATTACACAGGAAATTGCTGCTGAAAATGCGAAACGGTATATGGGTAATCACAAGGTCATATTCCATTATCCAAATGGACGCGATGTTACGATTAATGTTTCTATTGAGTTTTGTAAATGTCTACCTGAAGGCGCTTCTGGGACGTGGGGGATTGTATATGATGAGGAAGGAAATGTTGTGAAACATAAAATAGAATGTGAACAAAATCAAGTTTCAGAAATTGATTTTGTAGATAAAACTTTATTGTCTTTTGATATTGGCGCGGGGACAACGGAAGAAGTTGTTTCATTAGGGGTAAATTTCCGTCCGCAATTAAGTAAAGGATTATCGTACGGTGTAAAAGAAACGTTACTACAAATTATTACGAGATGGAATCGGAAATATCCTACGAAAACAATTGATAGCATTACAGAATTTAACCAAATTTATTTAAATGAAAAGCACCCAAGAAATGCATTGTTAGTTGAGGAATCGCAGCCAGCATTTTTAGGTTTAGCAGCACGTGTCGCAACGGATATTATTAACAAAATTGATGATATGAAAGACGATCCATATGTATTTATTTATGGTGGGGGCGCAGTTATTATTAAAAATAGCTTAAAAATGATTTTGAAACAAAAAGGACGCTTGAAAAATGTGATTTTTGTAGATAACCCGTTATTCACCAATGCTCGTGGGTTATTAGTATATACATGCTCGCCAAAATATAGAGAGCATAAGCAAAAAGAGTTAGGGTTTACAAACTTAACGATAAGTTAGTTGGTGGAAGTATGCGATCTAGGCGATATAAACGTGGTGATCGAGTGAAAATTAACATTAATAAATCAGTATCGCCTGAAATGATTGCTTGGCTTAATAAACAATCTAATCCAACTAATTTCTTTTTCTTTGCGGCCCAGCAATTATTTAAACAAGTAGGAGATATTGATGTATCAAAAACCTTGCCAAGTAGCCATGTTTTTTCTTTATATATAGAACCATCATCTCTATTAAAAGTTGAAATGAATCCATTTAAACACGTACCACTAGAAAATAGTAAATCCACCGAAAATGTAAAAAAAAAATCGTGGGAATCTGTTGACCAGTTAGATTGTCCATTTTTTTAAGCATAGAAAAATATAGGTAGAGCCCATCACTATACATACGAATGCAGTGATGGGTTTTTGATATTGTATCGTAATCTTTATAAAGTGAAACTATAATCAGTGGGGGTTTTGTTCATCCCCCACTGATTATTAGCCTTCACCAATCGGGCGTTTACGGGCAGTTTATCTCCCACCTAATTTCTTTGCTTCAGCTGAATTTTGAGGTGGGAGTTTTACTGCCCACAAATAGCGAGATAAATAGAAGGGGCAAAAAAATTTGTGCCCCTTCTAATAGTTGTTCTTATCTTATACAGGATATATGTTCTGAAACTGCTTTAATAATTTTATCCCAGTCATCGGGATGAATCTCGTGCCCTGTACCTTCAAGGGATAATAGCTTTGAGTTCGGAATTTCATCAATAAGTGCGAGTCCATGTTCAAGTGGAAGAGCTGTATCGTCCGTACCATGAATTACTAAAGTAGGTACTAGTAACGACTTTAGTATACCTTCATAAGAATCATCACCTGTAAGGAGGGCGTGATTAAACATACTTAATAGATTGTTAGCACGTTCTATTTCTTGCTTTACTTGTTTTAAAGTTCTTGCTTCATCAAATATACGCTTTGATCCACAGAGTAGACGTGATCCTGTAATTAAATATTTCGCTATAACATCTTTATTTGTCCAATCTAAATGTGCACCATTAGCATGATGTGTCAAAATTCTTTCATCCATTGGAGGCAAATCACGAGTATTGTTATCAGATCCAATAACGCTTGTTGCTAGTAATGTTAAGGTCAAAATTCTTTCTGGGTGTTTTACTGCAGCAATTTGAGCAATCATACCTCCTAATGACATGCCAAAAAGGTGTGCCTTGTCAATATGATACGCATCGAGTACTCCGATTGCATCTTCAGCCATATCTGCTACAGTGTAATTGGAAGTCCCAGGCTCATATGTAACAGAACGCCCAACATCACGGTTATCATAGCGAATGACAAACCTTCCTGTGCTAGCCAACCTTTCACAAAATTCTTCATCCCAATAAACCATTGAACACGTAGCTCCCATAATTAATAATATTGCTGGGTTATTAGGATTTCCAAAGCTTTCTGTACATATATCAATACCGTTTACTTTGAAAACTTGTTCACTCATAGCACACTCTCCGTTTCATTTAAAAGTCATTAATAAATAAAGAGAAATATAACTTTGGGTGTTTCTTAGGCGTAAATTAGATTGTATTTAAGTGAAATAAATGTTTTTTGCACTCATGATGCTTAATTAGTAGAAATAAATATCACCTCCAAACATATTTATGGTCATTCAAGGCGGAAAATTTTGAAAAATAATTATTTGTTATTAAAATAAACAGTAAGGAGGAGAGGAAATGAAAGCAATTGTTATTAATCAATATGGTAGTGTTGAAGAATTACAAGAAAGACAAGTTCCAAAGCCGATTATTAAATGTAATGAAGTATTAATACGCATACATGCAACATCTGTCAATCCTGTTGATTGGAAAATAAGAAAGGGAGAATTACAAGAAAAGCTGCAATTTTCATTTCCAATTACATTAGGTTTAGATGTTGCTGGAGTAATTGAAGAAGTTGGGGAAGATGTGGACCATTTCAAAATAGGAGATAAAGTGTTTACGAAACCAGAAAATATAGGAAAAGGTCCTTATGCTGAATACATTACAGTGAAATCAGATTTAGTAGCACATATGCCAAATAATATTAGTTTTGAAGAAGCTGCGTCTATACCTCTTGCAGGACTAACAGCTTGGCAAAGTCTTGTATGATTACGCGCAAATAAAAGAAAATGACCGAGTATTAATTCATGCTGGAGCGGGCGGAGTAGGGAGTTTTGCAATTCAAATCGCAAAATCATTTGGGGCCTTTGTCGCAACAACTGCAAGTAGTAAAAATGAAGAGTTTTTAAAGTATTTAGGAGCTGACCTTGTTATTGATTATAAAAAAGATAAATTTGAAGAGCTACTATCAGATTATGATATTGTGTTAGATACAATCGGCGGAGAAGTACAAGAAAAAAGTTTTCAAATTATTAAATCTGGTGGTGTTCTAGTTTCTATCGTTCATGAACCACGTCATGAAGTAAAGGGCATAAAATCAGGGTTTTTATGGTTGAAACCAAGCGGGAAGCAATTGGACGAATTATCTGTTTTGATTGAGCATGGAAAAATTAAACCTATCATCAGTAAGGTTGTTCCGTTTAATGAAGAAGGAATTAGAGAAGCTCATATTTTAAGTGAAAGTCAGCATGTTAGAGGGAAAATTGTAATTACGATGGAATGATATTTACATAAATATACGAGTGGTGACTATAAAAAATAAAAATTGTCACCACTCATATAAACTACAATTTTCGCATGATAAAAGTAATCGCATTCGTATTTAATTGAATGTGTTTACCGTTTCGTACAATATCATACGCTAAATTTTTTATTTCAACTTTTACTTCTTTCCATTCGGTATAAACACCTTTTAGTGTACGTATCATTTCTTCCGTAGAAAGGCTAATTTCAATTAAAGCATCTAATTCTTCTCCTGTTTCTAAATCCATTTCTTGAATGTTAGAGTTAACTATTAAACAATTGATACCGCCACTCTTTGTCCCATTTTTCATAGTGTGAAGCACTTTTTTAAAATCGTCTATTGATCTAACATGTTCTAAACTTGATACTGCAACGATGTAGTCATAAGTATTAGGAGCAATATAGTAGTCTTCAATTGCTGCTTGTTCCGTTTTTATGTATTCAAATACACCATATTCTTTGCTATAAACTTGTAACTTCATTAAAGCCGAATCAAGTAGATCAACACAAGTAACAGTGCCGCCACTATTCATAATTTTTTGTGCAATGGGAATACTGTTTCTACCGACACCAGAGCCAAGGTCAAGTATTTGTAGGTCTTTCTGTCCTTCAAAATAGTTCAGCATGCCCATAACTGTTTTAACAGGTTTATACAGCCAAGATCCTGCTTCGAATAATTTATATTGTTCATAGCAAAGATCGTGATATTTTTTCTCTTCTTGTCTTATGTAATCGATTCTGTTCATAGTGATTGACCTCAATTCATTAAAGATACATATAAAGTTCGATAAAAATATAGGTAAACCTTTTATTGGATTGGCATAAAAAAGATGTACTGTGAAAAAACGAAAGCCTTCTCACATTGCTCGAAAATAGCATATAACTATGAGGAGGAAGAAGTATATGATGTTTTATGTGAAAATGTATTGCGAGTATATGAAGGGAGTGAAAAGTATAAGCGATTTAAAGAGAAACCGAAAGTGACATAATGGTGTGATGATGTAGTCACAACATTCAACTTGAAGGAATAATGCATTTTTTAGATAGAGAAAATATGTGTTATTAATTTTCATTCGGAAAAATTTGACAATATATACGTTATAAATTATCATATGTAAAAACTAATATTCAAAATGGCATTGAAGAGAAGAGTAGTTAAGAAAGAATACGTACAGAGAGCTCTGGTAGCTGAGAAAGAGCGGTATACATCTTAATGAAAAAAGACTTGGAGCTGCGCAAGGAACTAATTAATTTAGGGATGGTGCGACGGGTTCTCCCGTTATAGAGATAGGGTATAAGCATATTTTGCCGTACCTGAAAAGGTTAATATGGTGACGTATTAACAAACTGAGGTGGTACCGCGAAGTTAATAACTCTCGTCCTCAAGATGAATAATCTTGGGGGTGGGAGTTTTTTTATTGCATAAAACTGAAAATGTGAAAACAAAAATACAATTGAGGTGAGTAACATATGCATTGGGCGTATGAAGTAGCACATGAATTGATTAGAAAAAATCCAAACAAAGAAACTTTTGTTTGTGCAGCTGGAATTAGTCCATCTGGTTCTGTTCATATTGGGAACTTCCGTGAAATAGTAACGACTTATTTCGTTGTAAGGGCTCTGCAAGATTTAGGGAAAAAGACTCGTTTTATCTTTTCATGGGATGATTATGACAGGTTTAGAAAAGTTCCTAAAAATATTGATCCATCTTTTGCAAAATATATTGGTATGCCATACTGTGATATTCCTGATCCGTATGGGTGTCATAACTCGTACGCAGAGCATTTTGAAAAAGAGTTTGAGAAATCGCTCCAAGCATTTGGGATTGAAGTGGAATTCATATATCAACATGCTGAATATAGAAGCGGAAGGTATAACGAAAACATATTAGAGTCTTTGTATAAAAGAAAAGAAATATATGATATTTTAATGGGTTTTAAAACAGGAATACACCGAGAAGAAGATAGAGAAAACTTTTATCCCGTTACGTTATATTGTGAGAGCTGCGGGAAAGATGCAACAACTATTACACATTTTGATGAAGTATTAAAAACAGTTCGGTATGACTGTGAATGTGGAAATCAAAATAAATTATCCGTATTAAATACAAATCAAATGAAACTGAATTGGAAAATCGATTGGCCGATGAGATGGATGATAGAGGATGTTATTTTCGAACCGGGCGGAAGAGATCATTCGTCGGAAACAGGTAGTTATAATGTATCAAAAGAAATTGCAAGGAAAATATTCAATTGTGAAGCCCCTCAATACGTTGCTTATGATTTCATTGGAATTAAAGGGCATCATGAAAAAATGTCCAGTTCTTCAGGGAATAGTATTACACCTAGCGACTTATTAAAAGTGTATGTACCAGAAGTGATTCTTTTTATGTTTGCAAAATATAGGCCCGGCGCAGCTTTTCATATTGGACTTGATGAAGATGTGATTCGCAATTATACAGAGTATGAGAGATTGAAGGATAGTTATGAAAATAAAACACTCAAAAATGAAGATTTATTTGATGCAATTAAACTTTCTAGACTTGATAGCCGATTTAAAGAGTATCCAAAGTTTAATCAAGTAGCAGGAACTTTACCGTTATTAAATTTTGATTCATCTATTTTACAAGATATATTAGAGAAAATAGATAGGAGCTATGCATTACCTGAAATGATAGCGATAAGTAATCGTGCTGAGTATTGGATAAGAAACTTTCAATCTAAAAAATTTATTGCGGTAAATAAAGAGAAAAATACGGAGTTTTATAACACATTAGATGAACGGCAGAAAAAATGGCTAGTAGAAGTTTGTAAAATAATTCGTTCTAATAACGATCATTCTAAACTAATGGAGCAATTGTATCCGATTTGTCATCATGAAAATAAAAAAATAATGAAAGAAAATCAAAAACAATTATTTACCATTTTATATAGGCTCATTATGAATCAATCAAGTGGTCCACGTATACCATTATTAATACATGTGGTAGGCACAAGAAAATTCGTCACATTATTAGATTTCTAAAATACAGTTACAAAACAACGGAAGTACTCAATAGAATAAGTACTTCCGTTGTTTAATTTTTACTATCTTGAATACATTTTTGGACATTCATCGCCACTAGGCTCGTAAAAGCAATGGCTTTTAAATTGTCCTGCAAACGGCTGATTATACCATTCGGGTGGACAAGCTCCAACTGGACGAAAATACCAAAGAGCCCATCGTGCTGGCCAGCGCCATTCACCTTGTAAAACTTTTCTTGCGATTTCTTTTTCTGATTCACGGGCACGTTGATAAAAGTAACCGTATTGAACTGCTTCGAATCCGCCAGGGCTTTGATATACTGCATCACGCACAGATCGAAGTTGTTTAAAATCTAAACAATCACAAAACACACGATTTACGACAACACAGCCAACAAGTTGTTCACCTTGTCGTCCTTCGCCCTCAGCTTCAGCACGGATTAAACGTGCTAATAAATCAACGTCACTTTCGTTGTATGGAATAAGGGGCATTGTAATACCACCTTTCTTTACCTGTTATAGTAAAGAGTGTATGTTTCAAAATGAGCTAAGTGCATTTTTCTTGAAAATAACTACTGATTTTAAAAAGGAGCTTATACAGATAAAAGCTAATTATTATATAGAAGATAAAAACGAAAAAGGAGAGGTACTATGCATCGTATACATAAAGAACATATCATTTACGCAATGTCACCAGAAAATAATCCATGTATTGAAGTAGAAATTGGGAGCCGTCTTGTATTTGAAACATATGATTGCTTTGAAAATCAAATTGATTCTGAAGATGTTGTGTTTCAAGAATTAGATTGGAATCGAATAAATCCAGCGACCGGACCTGTACATATTAAAGGTGCAGAACCTGGTGATATATTAGTCGTAACGATTGAAAAGATTAAAATTGCAGAGCAGGGTGTTTTAACTACAGGTGCGAACCTAGGTGTAATGGGTGATGAGCTAAATGAAAATACAGTAAAAATTGTCCCAATACATAATGGACATGTTTCATTTTCAAATAAACTGCAAATTCCAATTAATCCAATGATTGGTGTGATTGGTACTGCACCGAAAGAAGAGAGTATTTCATGTGGTACACCGCATGATCACGGCGGGAATATGGATTGTAAAGAAATCAAAGAAGGTACAACGTTATTATTACCTGTAAATGTTCCTGGTGCTCTTTTAGCATTAGGCGATTTACACGCTGCGATGGGTGATGGTGAAATTGGTGTTAGTGGAGTAGAGGTTGCTGGTGAGGTAACTGTAACTGTTCAGACTATAAAAGGAAAGAAATGGCCATTACCATTGGCTATTCAAAAAGAAAAAATAATGACGATTGCTTCAGAGAAATTGCTAGATGATGCAGCGAATCGTGCTGTACGTAATCTGGTGACATTTTTACATGAAGAATTAGAAATGTCTAAAGCTGATGCAACTCTTTTATTATCAGCAGCAGGTAATTTGAAAATTTGCCAAGTTGTGGATCCACTAAAAACGGCGCGGATGGAACTAGGAAGGGAATATGTGGAGAAGTTAGGATTTTCTCTAAGTGAATTTCATATTAAATAAGAAAAATAGAAAAAGGATACTTTTGCATAAAAGTATCCTTTTTCTATTTTACGGATTTTGTGAAAAGAGGTAGTATTTATTTATATAAGTATATTTGAGATTGTGGATCAAAAAGGAGTTCAGAGATGGTTAAAATTATGATTGTTGAAGATGATATGAAAATTGCGGAGCTATTATCAACATATGTTGCGAAATACGGTTATCAAGGAATTATTGTAACGGATTTTCAAAATGTGTTAGACATATTTTTAGAAGAACAACCGGAGTTAGTTTTATTAGATATTAATTTACCAAGTTTTGATGGTTACTATTGGTGTCGTCAAATTCGCGGGGTTTCCACATGTCCGATTTTATTTATTTCGGCCCGTGAAGGTACGATGGATCAAGTTATGGCGTTAGAAAATGGTGGCGATGATTTTATTCCGAAGCCGTTTCATTATGAAGTTGTAATGGCGAAAATTCGTAGTCATTTAAGACGTGCTTATGGAGACTATGCACCGAAACTAGAAGAACGAATGATTGAGCAACAAGGTCTTAGTTTATATCCCGAAAGACTTGTATTAAAACTTAGGAACCAAGAGATTGATATAACGAGAAACGAAGCCATTTTATTAGAGATGTTAATGAAAAACTATCCGCGTGTTGTTAGTAGGGAAGTATTATTAAATAAATTATGGGATAGTGAATCTTATGTTGATGATAATACATTAAGTGTAAATACAACACGTGTGCGTAAAAAGTTGAAAACGTTACAAATTGAAGGAGCAATAGAAACAATTCGTAGTGTTGGATATAGATTACATATTACTTGGGATAATGGTATGGAAAAATGATAAGGTTATTTATACGTGATCATATACCACTTATTTGTTTTACTGCGATCCAACTACTAGCCATATTCTTAGTTTATTGGTTTGATGGGCATAATCATATTTCAACGGCATTATATGCAATGTTTTTAGGTGCTTTTTTTATGGTAAGTTATTTAGTATTTCGTTATTTTACACATCGTTCTTTTTATGAACGTTTAGCAAATCCGTTGCAATCTTTGGATGAATCTGTTCAAAAATCTGATTTTGCAGTTTTATCTACTGCTCTCCAAGATTTGCTCGAAGTACAATATCGACATTATCAAAATCAGCTCCAGTTACAAGAGAGGAAAAATAATGATCATTTAACCTTTATGAATCAGTGGATTCATCAAATGAAAACACCTTTATCTGTAATAGAATTAATTACACAAGATGAAGTGGATTCACGTTTTGAAAGTATTAATGAGGAAACAGATAGGTTGAAAAAGGGGTTAGAGATGGCACTGTATGTCGCACGTTTAGAAGCATTTACACAAGATTTTTATGTAGAAAGAGTACAACTACATAAAATAGTGAATGATTCCGTGCATGAACATAAACGCTTTTTTATTCGGAATTTTGTATACCCAGAGCTTGAAATTGATAAGAGTATTACTGTAGAAAGTGATGCGAAGTGGTTACAATTTTTAATTGGACAAATAATATCGAATGCGATTAAATATTCATCAGGTAGTAGAGAAAAGATTAAAGTGAAAGCACGTAAGGAAGGTAATACAGTTGTACTTGAAATTACCGATAGTGGCGTAGGGATACCGAAGCAAGATTTACCAAGAGTATTCAAACCTTTCTTTACAGGAGAAAACGGTAGAGATTTTAAAGAATCAACTGGAATGGGGCTCTATCTTGTATATGAAATTACGAAACAATTAGGACATAGTGTAGGAATCCATTCAGAGGTTGGTAAAGGTACCGTTGTACGAATAATATTTTTTAATGTGTAAAAAGTGATTCAGGCTAAAGAACTTTTAAGATAAGTTTTTTAGCCTTTTTTTGTAATACTGATACAATTTGAGAATGTAAAATTATTTACATAAGAGAAGATAAACTCAACTGAAAAGAAAAAAGAACAACTAGTCATACACATGCTTTTTAGTAATAAAAGTGCTTTTTGGGTAATTGATAATGACTGGAGGATTGAAATGGATATTCGAAAAATGAGATATTTCATAACGGTGGCAGAAGAATTAAACTTTAGTCGTGCAGCAGAACGGCTTAGGATGGCACAACCTCCTTTAAGCCAAGAAATTCGTAAATTAGAAGATGAATTGGGCGTTCAACTTTTTCGTCGAACAAAAAGAATGGTTGAACTAACCAGTGCAGGGAAAATATTTTTAGAAGGTGCGCGGCAAACGTTGCTTCAAGTAGATAGAACTATTAAAGAAACACAGCTTGCGGATGAAGGGAAGATAGGACATTTAATCATCGGTTTTGTCGATTCTACAGAAACCGTTATAGACATATTAAAAACATTTCGAGAACGGTTTCCTAAAATTCAGCTCATATTACGCGAGATGACAACAGACCAGCAAATAAAAGCGCTCTATGAAAAACAAATTCATATTGGATTTATTCGTTCCAATCAGAATAATGAAATATTAGTTTCCGAAGTTTGTTCTGAGGAATGTTTAATATTGGTTTTGCATGAAGATCATCCTTTAGTTTCGTTACCTAACATATCAATCAAATCATTAATTGATGAACCATTTATTTTATTTCCCCGTCATTTCGGTACAAACTTTTATGATTTAATTATTAGTTACTTTTGGGAGCATGGAGTCAGCTTAAATATTGTTCAAGAAGCGATTCAAATGCAAACGATTGTGAATTTAGTTGCAGCAGGAATGGGGATTTCTGTCGTTCCATCATCGGTGGAAAGCTATAAAAAATCGGGTGTCATGTATAAAGACATTCAAGAAAATACACCAAAAATAAATTTATATGTTGGATGGAGACAAGATGAAAAGTCTGTCGTATTAGAGAACTTCTTAACAGTTGTTAGAGAGGTTTATACGACTTCACAATTTGAATTTGAAAAGTAAAGGCCCATCTTGATGGGATGGGCAGTCGGAAAGTTGGATAGGAAAACTTCGATTTTTATTTTAAAGTCACTGAAGATTCAACCTGTTTTACTCGGATCGTACTCAGCGAAACCTTTTAGTATATTATCAATCTGATCCATAATTTCAGGTTGCAATTTAACACTAGAAGCAATTACGTTTTCTCTTATTTGCTCCGGGTTTGAAGCGCCAATAATTGCAGAGGAAACAGCTGGATTTTGTAGTACCCAAGCAACTGCGAGTTGTGGTAGGGTAAGATTAGTTTCTTGCGCGATGGGATTGAGTTTCTGAATTGCAGTGAGTACATCATCACTCATCCAACGTTGTACGAGTTTGTGGAAAAATGGTTTGCCAGCATCTGAATTAGCACGTGATTGAGTCGGCAAGGGTTTACCAGGTTGATATTTTCCTGAGAGAATACCTTGTGCAAGGGGAGACCAAACAACTTGACCAAGCCCCTCACGTTGACATGTTGGTATTACATCAGTTTCAATAACTCGCCACAACATCGAATATTGAGGTTGGCTAGCGATAAGTGGAATGTTCAATTCTCGTGCAAGTGCTGCACCGCGGGTAATTTGTTCTGATGTCCATTCACTTACGCCTAAGTAAAGGACTTTACCTTGTCTTACAAGATCAGCAAAAGCTAACATCGTTTCCTCAAGAGGAGTTGTTGAGTCAAATCTATGTGCATAATAGACATCAATGTAGTCTGTCTGCAACCGCTGTAACGATGCATTGCAATTTTCTATAATATGTTTTCTCGATAATCCACGATCATTTTTTCCAGGTCCGGTCGGATGGCATACTTTTGTACATAGTTCTATGCTTTCTCGGCGTATACCTTTCAAAGACCGGCCAAGTACTTCTTCGGCTATAGTGTCCGAATAAACATCAGCAGTATCGAACGTAGTAATTCCGACATCTAGTGCGGCTTTCACACAATCATTTGCAGTATCTTCGTTTACTTTTCCACCATGGTTAATCCAGTTCCCATATGCAATCTTACTTACTGTTAATCCACTGTTTCCTAGTTTACTAAATTCCATTGTAGTATCCTCCTTTTAAAATGATATCTTTATTATAAGAACTGAAATGTAATATGTATAATATATAATTAATGATACATTTATATAAAAATCATATAAGAGAGAGTGCTTAGAAGTTTACTATTAAGGAAATCTAAAGCCAGTAGTATTACAGATGTTGTTTGTGTTTGATCGATATGAAGTGAAGATAAATAGACCTAAAAGAAAGCAATCATTTTCACAGCACGTATAATCGCATTTACTCATACAGTACTACTATGGTACAATATGGTTACTAATGACGGAAAGGAATGATGGGTGGACGATGATTAACTAATCTTATTTTTAAATGTTGAAATTCAATAAATTTCAATTTATAAAAAATAGGATTAGTCTGCCCAATTTCCTTACAACGGTATTGCTATTTATTATGCGTAATAGCTTATTTGGGTATAAATATGTTAACGACTAATCCTGCCAAATTAATTTGGGAGGATTTTTTTGTTCTCCCTTAATGAAAGGGATCGGTAATATGAAAGAAATTTTAAAATTAAATGATGTTTATGTTGAGATAAAGGAAAATACTTTGTTAGAGAAAATGAATGTTACAGTAAAACAAGGGGATGTTATCGGATTAATTGGTAAAAACGGTGCCGGTAAATCAACGTTACTTCAATTAATAAATGGGAAGATTGAGCCATCAAAAGGGATTGTTGAATGGCAGCAAATGAATATGACAACGGCATATGTTGAACAAGAAATAGAATCTTTTATTAGTAATGATATGATTGCAAAAGAAGCAGAACTTCTTGCGAAATGGGGCGTGCCAACGAACGATTTTCTTACTTTAAGTGGTGGTGAAAAGCTGAAAGTTCGACTAGCAAAAGGATTTGCCGAAAATCCTAATTTATTAATATTAGACGAACCGACAAATCATTTAGATGAGATGAGTACGGAATTTCTCATTAAGCAAATAAAAAATATGAAGGGTACAGTTATCGTTGTATCGCATGATCGATACTTTTTAGATGTTGTCGCAACGAAAATATGGTCAATTGAGGAAAAGAAACTAATTGAGCATAGCGGTAATTATACGAGTTATATGAAAGCACGTGAGCATACAAGAATGACGCAGCAACGTGAATATGAAAAACAACAAAAAAAGATAGAACAAGTAGAAACACATATAAAAGAATTAAGTTCATGGTCACAAAAGGCACACGCACAGTCTACAAAACAAGAAGGAGTTAAAGAGTTTTATCGTGTAAAAGCGAAGCGAATGGATGCGCAAGTGAAGTCAAAACGAAAACGTCTCGAAAAAGAGCTGGAGAAAACGAAAGTAGAACGTGTGAAAGAAGAGTATTCAGTGGAGTTCTCTATTCAAGCGAATAAAAAAGTAGGAAAACGCTTTTTAGAAGTAAAGAAATTAAAAAAAGACTTTCATGGAAAGACATTATTTGAAAACGTTAATTTTACAATCCAGCACGGTGAGAAGGTTGCGATTGTTGGACCAAACGGTAGCGGGAAAACAACATTACTGAAGATGATTATGGGAACGGAAACTGTACAAGGAGAAGTATGGATTTCACCATCTGCAAACATCGGTTATTTAACACAAGAAGTATTTGATTTACCACTGGATAAAACACCAGAAGATTTATTTTTTAAAGAGACATTTGAAGAAAGAGGAAAAGTCCAAAATTTAATGAAACATTTAGGATTCCAAGCTTCTCAATGGAAAGAACCGATTGAGCATATGAGTATGGGGGAACGAGTAAAATGCAAGTTAATGGCTTATATTTTAGATGAAAAAGATGTACTTATTTTAGATGAACCGACGAATCACCTTGACCTCCCTTCACGTGAACAGCTTGAAAATACATTAGCTGAGTATAATGGAACACTCGTTATAGTTTCTCACGATCGATATTTCCTGGAGAAAACAACTAACACGAAACTCGTGTTTTTAAATAATACGATACAAAAGCAGCTAGAGGAACTTATTAAAACAAGAGATGATATTGAAGAGCTACGTTTAACATTAGAAACAGAGAGACAAGAAGTATTAGGTAAATTAAGCTTTTTAACTTCTAACGATAAAGAATATAAAGAACTTGATGAACGATTTATAGAACTTACGAAGCAGATTAAGGCGCTTTAATGTAATTAAGGGGGATTAACATGGGAGAAGAGAGTTCGACTAATTTATTTAGAATAGACTGTGGAGATATATACTTGCAAGAGTTTACTATCAAAGATGCGGAGAGTATTTATAAAATATCGAATCAACCGGAAATAGAACAGTTTTTACCAGACTGGAAATCAACGAAAGAACAAAGGATTGACTGGGTTATTAATGATGAAATACCAGCAAACAAAGCATTTCTTGATGCAGTGACAAAAACGTCTAACATAGATGATCATATATTAAAGCTAGGAATATTTAATAAAGATACAAATGAATTTATTGGATGGTGCTGCACAAGCATTAAAGAAGAACTCCCTTCACCAAATAGAGAAATAATGTATGCTATTTCAAGCGAGTATCAAAGCAATGGTTACGCTACGAAAGCGACTAAAGGGTTAATTGATTATTTGTTTAAAAATACAAATGTAGATGTCCTCAACGCAATTGCTTTAATTAACAACGTACCATCAAATAAAGTTATTGAAAAATGTGGATTTACTTATTTGAGCCAACAGACGATAGAAAACCAACTATATAATCATTATTTATTAAGCAAATCAGAGTGGATAAAAAATATTGCTCTTTAAAAGAATCTATAATGGAATGTAAAAAAGCTTAGAGCTAAAACTCTAAGCTTTTTTACATTCCATTATACCTGTTACCATATCAAAGAGACAATTTGGATGGCTTCTTACCGGATTTTCTCATCAAAAAACAAGGGGATTAAGCTGTACATGCGATAATCATTTTATAAAAAATCATATATGAAAAGGGGTTTGGATAATTTTGTCGAATGCATTTATCTATGAAAACACCACTTTCTTACTCAAATTATCCTAAAAATGAATCATTTTGATCTCAAATAGAAGAACGAACGGCAAAAGTGAAGGTGAGCGAAGTTTTGCATCTAAAACTTACGGTTGAGTGTTAGTGGATTAAAAGTTTTAAGTTATGAAATAGATTAAATGAGGGAGGGGAACGCATATCATAATTTGGTTTCGTCAATTGCCACAGATAAGTATGGATTTTTCAGAATGGACTCCTTTTATTAAGAATAATTGGTATCAAAAGCATTATATGAAGTTTGTATATCTACTTCAAATAATCATTTTTCTGATACCAAATTACTTTGGAGTAGGTTTCACTCATATTAATATATTGTATCTAATCATAATAGGTATCTTTGTCTTCATCATTCACGAATGTCTACACATTTTGGTCATAAGTAACAAAGGTGATATTAGCTTAACATGTAGTGGAATATTTTTTTGGCTAAATACAAATGCAACCCTATCCAAAGCGAGATTTTGGGTCTTTATGAGCTTACCCATAATTGTATTATCGGTAGCCCCTGCATTTATGTCGTTCTATGTATCAGGAAATATTAAATCAATCATATTATTTGTATGTTGGATAAACGCAATAATTTCCGCCTCAGATATTTACAATTCATTTTTAATTGTAATGAAACCGAAGAACTCAGTATTTTGCAGAGGATATTATCAAGTGAAATAGTATTAAAAGTATTATTTAATTATATTTCAATTTAAGAAATTAGTTAAAAATATAATATTTGAAAGTAAAAAAGACCGATAATACAATCGGTCTTTTTTCATTAATATAATAAAGATTAGAAATAAATAGCATTGTATTTTTATGCTACTATATAGATATTATAAGATGAATAATCGTTAATTATAGTTTGAAAACAGGTTTGTTATCAGTTTTTTAGAAATCTTACAAGCGTGTAAGATAAATGAAAGATGAATCAATATGTGCTATAAGACAATTCATTTACACTATATTGTGAGAAGTGCAAATGAAGGGAGAATATAAATGGAAATTCTACATGCAAAAAGTATTAGTAAAGTATATAAAGGGAAAGTGCCTTTTAAAGCATTGGTAGATATTGATTTATCAATTCAAGAAGGTGAATTTATAGGGATTATGGGGCCATCAGGGAGCGGGAAAACAACGTTATTAAATATGGTATCTACTATCGACTCTCCAACATCGGGAGAAATATTAATAAATGGTACAAATCCTTTCCAGTTGACATCAGATAATTTGGCTTTATTCCGTAGGAAACAATTAGGATTTGTTTTTCAATCATTTAATTTACTTAGCACACTTACAGTAAAGGAAAATATCGTATTGCCGATGACATTAGATGGTGTTTCTGTACAAGAAATGAACAAACGAGTTGAAGAAATTGCAGAGAAATTAAATATTACAGATATATTGAGTAAAAGAACTTTTGAAATTTCAGGGGGCAAGCTCAAAGAACAGCAATTGCTCGTGCAATTGTTCATAAGCCGCAATTATTACTTGCAGATGAACCAACAGGGAATTTAGACTCTAAATCTTCAAATGATGTAATGGAGATGCTAGATACTTTAAATAAAGAAGAAAAAGCTACGATGATGTTAGTTACACATGATCCGTATGCAGCGAGTTTTTGCAGCAGAGTCATATTTATTAAAGATGGTCAACTATATAACGAAATTTATTGTGGTGAAAGTAGGCAAGCATTTTATCAAAAGATTATGGATGTCCTTTCTTTGTTAGAGGGAAAAGGCATGACTTTTCGTCAGTTCGCATTTAATAATATTTTTCGCAATAAGCGTACATATGCTGCTCATTTTTTAAGTAGTGCATTTTCTATTATGATTTTCTTTACGTATGCTCTTTTATTATTTCATCCTGATTTACAAGGTGAGTTGAAATCGACAAGTGCAACAATAAGTGCATTTGGTACATTGGGATTTTCAGTTTCGCAAGGCTTGATTTTTGTATTTTCATTTTTCTTCATTCTATATTCAGTTAGTTCATTTTTAAAAACGCGTAAAAAAGAATTTGGGATATTAATGATGCAAGGTATGTCAATGAGACAGCTTAAGAAATTATTATTAATTGAAAATATGTTGATTGGACTTGGCTCAATTTGTATAGGAATTCTCATTGGACTCGTATTTTCTAAACTAGTTTTATTGATAAGCGCAAGTGTATTAATGATTAGTAATGGTTTGCCTTTTTATATACCAGTGCAGGCTGTATTATTAACAGTCATCACATTTCTTTTATTATTTTTAATTGTTTCGCTCGTTACATTTAAAATGATAAAAGTAACAGAACTTGTGGAACTTATACAAGCAGAGAAAAGCTAAAGCCAGAACCGAAAGCATCAATTTTATTATCGCTACTTTCTTTAATTAGTATAGGGTATGGATATTTTTCAGTATTTCGCTTTATCCCAAGTACTAATTTTATTACGCTTGGAATAGGGGTGCTCCTAGTAATTATAGGAACGTACTTTTTATATACACAGTGTAGCGTTTATATATTGCACCTTGCGAAAAGGAGAGAATCTTTCTTTTTAAAGAGAACAAATATATTAACATTTTCTGAATTAATTTACCGTATGAAAGATAATGCAACGATGTTTTTTATAGTATCTATTGTTTCAGCAGTTGCATTTACAGCGATTGGTACAACAGCTGCAATTGGAAATAGGGATTTGGTAAGGATGACAAATCCGTATACATTTTTGTATGGAAGTTTTGAAAACGACAAAGTATTAAATAAAAATCTTTCTATTATAAAAAAACACCTTTCTGATGCTAATATTCCGTATCGAATGGCTTCATCTTCATATATATACACGGAAAATGGTGTAGATGTAATGAAGTTAAGTGAATATAACGATCTTGCTAAAGCACTAGGATATCAACAAGAAACAATAGAAAAAGAAGATGAAATTTTATTAATTCCTGGAGTCGTATCACAAAAACAAGAATTTAAAAATGGCGAGTATAAAAAGAATATAGAAGTCATTCAAGGAGATTGGACAAAGACATTTCATGTGAAAAAAGCTGTAGAAAATTTAGTTTTACCACATGATTCTAGAACTATTTATATCGCTGTTAAAGATCAAGTATATGATGGAATCCCTCTTACTAGTGACCCAGTTAATAAAGACATTCCATATCGTACTTACGGATTTGTTGTAGACGATTGGATGAAAACGAAGGGAATTTCAAACGAATTAATTAGTAGATTTGAGAAAGATACTAGAGTAGGTAATTTTCAATTTCGGGCTTTAACTATAGATTTGTTAAGTGCAAAGCAAACGAATGGATTATTACTTATGGCAAGTGTTTTAGTCGGA
>NZ_JAEKEO010000012.1:0-25201 GCF_016651075.1 Bacillus sp. TH19
ATAGTGAAGAAGTTGAACAACGTACTATTGAGTTATTTGCTGAATCACATACAATTTCGGATATTAACGATTTAAGTGTTGAATCTATTCTTTCACTAGCAGAAGAATTAAATATTAGTGAAGCAAAACAACATATACTGCAAAATATTATCAATATGAACATTGGTTATTTAACATTAAATCGAATTATGGGTACGTTGTCAGGTGGGGAAATAACAAGACTTTACTTAGCTGAATTCATGGCAGTAAGTGAAAATGCTGTAATTATTATTGATGAGATTTCCGTGGGGCTTGATCACGAAACATTATTACAAATATTAGAAGAGATCGAAAAATTAGGGTGCAAAAATCAAATTTGGCTCATTGATCATTCAGATACAGTACTGGATACAACGGATGAGCAAATGTTCTTCGGACCTGGTAGCGGAAAATATGGTGGAAAAATCGTAAAAGAATCACCAAGGCCAAAGCCAATACTATCGGAACGAAATTACAAAATGCCAACAGAATATTATACATTCCATGAATTATATTGCCGAAATATCCAAATGACTGAGTTTCAGATTCCTAAAAATAGACTTGTAACTGTTACAGGAGAGTCTGGATGCGGGAAATCTACACTTGTCAATGAGTGTTTAGCTACAGATTTCTTGAAACGATATCCAAAAGATAAACTAGTTATGGTAGGGCAAGATCGAAACCAATCGATTACAAGTCGATCAACTGTAGCAACTTTCTTAGATATTAAAAAGAAACTGACAAAGTATAGTGAAGAAATTGATGATATTTTTGAGCGCTCAATTGAGGATATTATTGATGAAATTCCAAACGAAGATATTGCGTATAAACGCTTGAGCCTACTAATCAAATTAGGACTGGGCTATTTAACATTAGAACGAAAAACACAAACATTATCAACGGGTGAGTTTCAATGTGTTCATTTAGTTTCTGAGTTATTTGCAAAAACAAGAAATCCACATACATTGTTTATTTTTGATGAGCCTTCAAAAGGTTTATCGCAAAATATTTTAAATCAATTTATAGATAGTGTTAGAGGGATATTACAAGATGAATCAGTCTCTATCATAATGATTGAGCATAACAGTTACATGCTAGAAAGTTCTGATTATATTGTCGATTTTGGAAAAAGACAGCTTGAATCTATAGAGCATCTTGATGTAGTAAGTCATGAGGATTATTATCGTCAAAAAAGAAGTGTGAATAATGCTGAACAAGTACACATTTCTTCAACGCTTAAGCGTAAAGAAGGAGTTCACTATTTAAAAGAAAATCATATTAACTATTTTAAAAATGCTGAAAACGTTTATAAGGGTGGTATTTTAAAAAGCTTATCATCAATGGCACGATTAATTTATGGTGAATATGAATCTGATACAATGGCACCTGTTGTTGCTATTGATCTCGAAAGACATTTGTATAGTCAATATAGTTTCTTATATGAAATTGGTGGATTGATCAATCATATTGTAGCTGCTCATCCGACTAATAAAGATACGAGAAGCTTCGATTTCTATTCTCAGGATAATCATTGCCCATCATGTTCTGGACGTCTTCAAATTGAAGTTTTTGATAAAGAAATTACAATTCAAGATAAAAATGTTCCATTTTGGGATGGTCTATTCGATCCGGAAATCATGAAAGTATTAAAATTTTATCAATATGAAAAAATAGAATTTCTATTTGAAGAAATTAAAAATGAGCTTGGTCATGATTTGTCAAAGAGCTATAATGATATGTCTGAGGAAGAAAAACATACATTTTGGTACGGCTATTTTGATAAGTCCTTTTATGATAAGAAAGGAAAGACACGTAGAACATGGGTAGGATTTAATACGATTATTGGCGGGTATATTGTTATTTCAAAAGCAGCTATTAAAGAAGATATTAAGACTTCTAAAGAAATGATGAAATGTCCAATTTGTAAGGGGACTTTATTAAATCACCACAAACCACTTAATTTTGGAGATACAGATATTCGTGAAATTATTAATCAGCCGATTAACGAAGTATTAAAAAGTGTAGGAGATTTGCCTGTACTCGTCAAATTGAAATCTATCGTAGGTGACGATATGATTATGACAGAAGATGTTTCTTTATTACCTAGAAATATACAAGTCGCACTGAAAATGTTTGAATTAGAACAAGCAAGCTTTTCAAATTATGAAATGGTGTTACAAAATGTTTTACCATTCTGGGATGAAATAAAAGGAAATATAGAATCCATTTGCTTCAACAATCAAGTAACTATTTGTGATTTCCCTAATGTTTATGAAACAAGAGAAACCATTATAGATAAGTATTTCACAAATGGTAAATATAAAAAACTAACATATGTATACGAAGCATTTGGTTACAAAAAATTAGTTACCCAAATTAATAAAATTAAAAAAATCAACCCGTGTTCATTCTGTAACGGAAAAAAGTTATAACCGAAGATAATCTACATGATGGCGTGTTTAAATTAACAATTCCATGTATAACTTGTAATGCAAGTGGTATTAACGATGAAGGACTTAAAGAAATCGTTGATGGAATAGATGTGCAAACATGGTTAACCGGAAAAGTTAGTGATGTTGTGGATGAAAGCTTACGAACTGAGGATGTTGCAGACATTCTAATATTTAATCGAATTCGTGAGTTGAATAAGCGAGAAATGATGGCAGTTTATGAATGTCTTGAGAAAAATAATTAAATTAAGAAGAATAAAAAATAGTGGTCAGTTAGGGATTAAAAACTCATTTGCAATAATCTGCAAATGAGTTTTTTATGTTGAAGAAGAGTTTCTTTAAACATGTTAAGGTAGATAAATAATAGAGCAAGAAAAATCTATTTGTAATACCAATATAAATTATTCTTAAATTTTAAACTGAAAGGTATTACAGGTTGGCATTTATGTTTAAGTTTTGTTAGTCTTTCTAAGATGTAAATACATTTATCTGCGAGAGTTAGTTTTAAATCGTTAATTATAATCATTTATTATATAATTATTGACGTATAAAAATGTTTTTTCGGGATAATAATTTAGGTTATTTGGATAATAACAAAAGGAATATGCTACTTTTTTAGTGATTGTATAATTATTAGAATTTTTAAATTTAACAGAAATATATACTTGAATGAAGTATATATTTCTGTTAAATTTATCCTATGGACAAAACAAGTTTAATTAAAGGTCATTTAGAAATGTGTGTGTTATCTATTTTGTCGAAAAAGAAAAGTTATGGTTATGAAATTATGAAAGAACTTGAAGTATACAATTTAAAATTGAAAGGAGTAGGAAGTATTTACCCTATTTTAACTAAGTTAAAAAATCAAGAGTGGGTAAATACTTATCAAGAAGTAACAGACAGTGGTAAAGTTAGAATCTATTATGAAATTAATGAAAACGGGAAAATACGTCTTGAGAAGAAAATTAATGAGTGGTTAGAATTACAATCTGATATTCAAACATTATTAAAAAGTGGTTTGAAAGGAGACCTTCTGAAATGAGGAATGAATTAAACGGTAAAGAAAATCAATTTTTAACTGACGTACTTAAGGAATTAAAGCAATACGATATAAGTTTAGAAGAAAGGAAAAATATTAAACAACAAATTTTAGAGCATATTCAAGAATGTCGTGAAAATGGGGAGGATAGTATAAATGATCTAGGTACGCCTCAATTATTTGTTCAAGACTTTTTGGAGATAAATGAAATTGATCTGCGAGTGAAAATGAAACAACTTCAAAATGAAAAGGGAAATTCGAGCACATTTATCTTAGGTGGCATATTCATCGCAGTTATTACTTACCTCATCTCACAAACTACACTTTCACTATTTTTAACTGAATCATTTAACGGAACTAATAGCAAAAATACATTTAATTATAATCTTTTATATCGTATAGCAGAGAATCAATGGTGGAACTATGTATTAATAATGTTTAGTTTTACGCTCTCTATATTAGTATTTATTAGCCTAGTAAGTTATAAAAAAGAAAGCTATCTAAAGTATAATGAAGAAAACTATCTATAAACTATTTCAAATTTGTATTCTTTGTAATGTATTAATATTATGTATCGTACATCCAAAAGTTTATGCTCAGCAAAATATTAAAGTTACATTAGATAAGTATATTGAAAAATTTATAAAGGAACAGAACATTCCTGGAGCTTCCGTTGCAATTGTACATCATAAAGATGTATTCTTTACAAAAACATGGGGGATTACTGGGGAGTCTGAAAAAAAGGTAACTAGTAAAACCCCATTTGCGATTGGCTCAATAAGTAAATCTTTAACAGCTTTAGCTATAGTCAAGTTAATAGAAGATAAAAAAATAAAATTAGAGGATTCAGTTCAACAACATCTTCCTTGGTTTAAAGTAAAAGATAGTCAATCGGCCTCAAATATAACAATCCAACAGCTACTAACACATTCAAGTGGAATGAGTACCTATGAAGGTTTAGCATTATCAGATAAGCAATCAAAGACTACTACGGCTATAAAAGAAAATGTAATGAAACTGTCGAATGTAACATTAACTGCTCCCCCAGGACAAAAATATCAATATAGTAATGCAAATTATCTCGTTCTTGGTGCACTTATTGAGGAAGTTTCAAAAGAGACATACTCTACTTATATGGAGAAGCAAATTTTTCAGCCATTAAGAATGAATGGTGCAGCAGCAAATAGTGAAGAGTCTTATAAAAAGGGTTATTTAACAGGTTATCAATCATGGTTTGGAATACCAAGAAAAAGTACGGTGTCGTATGATAATGGTGGGACACCATATGGATATATTACAGCAAATCTAGAAGATATGATTCAATTCATTAAGTTTTTGAATCACCAAGAGCATACACAATTTTTAAGTAAAGATAGTATGGATCTTTATTTATCTCCATTATATAAAATAGATTCAGCGAAATATTATGGTTTTGGACTGAGGACAACAAATATAAATGGAAACGAAAAGATGGTTTGGCATTCAGGCTCAACCCCTGATTCACATGCAGAAATATTTATTTTAAATGAAACTGGCTGGGGTGTTGTGATTTTAACGAATAAAAATCATGTTTTTGAAGAAGCATCACTACCAGAATTTAAAAAAGGGATTATTAATATTTTGAATGGTGAAGAACCGGTTGATATACCAAATAATATACCGATAGTTCAAATTGTTATGTCAATATTAATATTCGCACTTTTCATTACAGCAATTATGTTAATAATAAAGTATAAACGTAAGAAAATTTGTAAAAAAATAATCTGGATTTTTCTAGGGAGTTTATTTCTAATATTATCTATTACTTTAATTCCACTTCTTATTTATAGTACAAATTCACCGTGGCAGACGATTAAAATGTTTTCTGCAGATGTAGCGTTGCTCATTAGTATTATAGTTACTTTATTGAATGTAAATGGATTAATATCAATATATATTGCGTTGAAAAGTGAATTGGTAAATAAGTCGTAAGAGCTTTTAATTATATAAATATAATACATTAAATAATCGTTTAAACTGTTATAAATATTTGACTCTCACACAATGTCATTGTTTAAGCTTAATTTGAGCTTCGAATAATTGTAATAAATAGGAGGAACTAATGTTCAAAATAGGAGATTTTTCAAAACTTTCTTCCATTAGCATACGTATGTTGAGACATTACGATAAAGTGGAATTATTACAACCAGTAAAAGTCGATGAGCAAAGTGGTTATCGATTTTATTCAGCAGCCCAATTAAAGAAAGTAAATCAAATTCAAGTGTTAAAAGATATGGGATTTAATATTGCCACTATTAAAGAATTAGTAGAGAGTGAAAATATTGAAGTAATAAAGTCACAATTTGAAAATCGTAGTGCTCAAGTAAAGGAAGAAATGGACAATCTCAAAAAACAATTACGTCTCCTCGAAGACTCAATGAAAACGATGAGAGAGGATGTTATTGAAATGAACTATCATGTTGCATTAAAAGAAATTCCAGAAAGAAATGTAGCAAGTGTTAGAAAGGTTATTCCATCGTATAATTGCGAAGGGGATTTATGGAGTATATTGATGCAAAAAATTAATGTTAAAAATATTAGTATAGCTAATCCGAGTTATAGTATTGCTACATTCCATGATCAAGAATATAAGGAAAATGATGTAGATGTAGAAATACAGATAAATATTTTAGGGGAGCATGAAAATACAAAAGATGTTAATTTCAAAAAAGATAGATCCATCCTATGTAGCTTCAATAACAGTTAACGGAAGTTATGAACAAATGACAGCTGTAAATGAGGCGGCAGCAAAATGGATTGAAACGGAAGGTTATGAATTAGCCGGACCGATGTTTAATATTTATCACGTTAGTCCAGCGATGGAATCAGATCCTAATAAGTGGGTTACAGAGGTTTGTTATCCGATAAACAAATAAACAATAAAGTAAAAAAGTATCGTATATGCCTTTTTTACTTTATTTCCATCTGAAAATATTTAGCACAAAGGACTCGTTGATTAACAATAATAGCCTCCTTAATACTAGTTAATCTAAGGAGGCATTGAATTGTTATAAATTAATGATATGTGTATCCTCCATCAGGAAATAATACATTACCTGTAGTAAAACCATTTTGCATTAAATACAGGACAGTATGTGCAATTTCATCATTATACCCTGGTCTCTGTACAAGAGAAAGAGATTTATAATCTTCATAAGCAGCTAGTCTTTTCTCATTTTGTTCATTCTCTCTTCGTATCGTTCCAGGAGAAACAACATTAACTCTAATAGGAGCTAATTCAACAGCTAAAGCTTTCCCTAAGCTTTCAATAGCACCATTACAAGCGCCATAAGCAGGTGCACCTTTAAGTGGTCTTTGACTAAATGCCCCGGACATTAACACGATAGATCCAGAGTTTGAAAGAAAAGGAATCGCATATTTTACGGCGTAATATTGTGGCCAAAACTTTCCGATAAAGCTGCTTTCAGCAATTTCCTCTGTAGCGGTTATTGGTCCAAGTGTGTAAGAGGCTCCCGGTGTGAATAAATGATCAAAATTCCCAACTGTCTTGAAAAAATCTTGTAATTGCTCTTTATTTTGATTATCCAATACATAAGTTTGAAGATGGTTGTTATTTATTAATTCTCGAGAAATTTTTAATTTTTCTTCCGAGCGTCCTGCAATAATAACATGTGCTCCTTGTTCAAGTGCTTGTTTTGCTGTTGCTAATCCAATACCAGAACTCCCGCCGATGATAACGATATGTTTATCTTTTAATACAGTAATAGACATGATTAAACATCTCCCTTAATATAAGATTTAAAATAAGTTATGTTAATTTTATTATTCGTTAAAAAATGACTACTGAAAAGTACGCACTTTATATGTACATAGTCGCAAATTTCGTACTAATCGCTTGTTATATGGATACATAATATAAAAAATTATTCATTATAATTTATGATTTGAGGGAGTGGTGAGGAAAATGAATTTAGAGGAACCGAAATTAAAAGGAGTAATAGCTACATTACAAATAATCGGTGGGAAATGGAAACCACTCATTTTATTTATTTTGCTAACAGATGGAACGAAACGGTTTGGTGAATTAAAGCGATTAATACCAGGCATTTCTCAAGGAACATTAGCGAAGCAGCTTCGTGAATTAGAGCACGATCAATTAATAAAACGCGAAATTTATCAAGAAATACCACCTAAAGTGGAATATAGCTTAACTGAGCATGGAAAAACAGTCAGTATTGTTTTGGATAGTATGTGTGGTTGGGGAAGAGGACATTTAGAATATATCGATAAAAACAAACTATAATATTATTATGTAAACTAAATAGGGTTTGTCGAAACATATCGTTTTAATAATTTTTATTTTATAATATATAATTAAATAGTGTTATAGGTTATTATATATGCAATCTTCCAGATGAGGTGATATAGATGAAATGCTGTATCGTTCGAAGTAACTAGTTGTTCGGGGCTGAAAAAATGCGTAGCAGATATAAAAGAAGACGTAGGCCCTTTCACAATAATATCAACTATGAGTCTATTTCGAGAATCATCTAAACAGTTAATGCATTTTTACAAAGGGGAAATAATAACATGAATGAATTAGAGTATAAAAGTTTTTATGATAAAGTGGGACGATTAAATGGGTGGGACTTTAGTAAGCTAAAGTGTGAAACTGTAGGTGACACTTGGGACTTTTATGGCGAAGTGCAAGAAAGATGTAAACCATCAGATATTCTACTTGATGTTGGCACAGGTGGAGGAGAGAATATATTAAAAATAGCATCTTCAGCTGCATTACTGATTGGAATAGATAATTCTAAAGGAATGATCAAAACAGCACATTCCAATTTGAATAAAGCAGGTGTACAAAATGTTGAATTTCTTCAAATGGATTCGGAATTTTTAACGTTTCCGCATGCTCATTTTGATATTACTTCAAGTTGTCATGCTCCGTTTGTAGCACCTGAATTGGCAAAAGTAATGAAAAAAGGTGCTTTTTTCTTAACACAACAAGTTAGCGAACATGATAAATTAAATCTTAAAGAAGCATTTGGTAGAGGGCAATGTTTAGGTGAAAGAGATGGTACGTTAAAAGATAATTATATGGGTGAACTTATTAGTGCAGGATTTGAACTCGTACAAGTACGTGAATATGATGTTACTGATTATTACAGTACTCCTGAGGATCTTATTTTCTTATTAAAACATACGCCTATTATTCCTAGATTTGGAGAAAAAGAAGAGGACTTTAATATTTTACAAAAGTTCATTGACGCTAATAGTTCCGAAAAAGGTATTCGTACGAATTCAAAAAGGTTTATGATTATTGCTGTTAAATCATAGTGTATTTTAACGTAAAAGCTGATTTTCTTTAAAAGAAAATCAGCTTTTTTGTGGAAAAGAATGCAGGGGAAACTTAAAAATCATAGAAATAGGTAAAGTGGTAATCTAAAAATTGAAATATAGGGGATAATTATTTTGAAACGTTACTATATTAACAATGAAAAAATAAACGCGCATATTACTGAGTGGGGAAATAATGAAAAGCCCGTTATCTTTTGTTTACATGGGTTAGGTAGTACGAGTTTAAGTTTTATAGAAATTGCAGAGGAATTAAAGGAAGAGTATAGATTTATCTCCATTGATGCACCTGGGCATGGTAAAACACCGCCCTTTGAAAGAACGGAAGATTATGAGATGCTGAATTTAGCAAACTGGTTAAATGAAATAATAAATGAACTGAGAATTGAACATTTCTATTTTTTATCACATTCGTGGGGAAGTTTTGTAGCACTATTTTATTTATTAAATAATCCAGAAAAAGTACTAGGAAGTATTCTTATTGATGGTGGATATCAAACTAAAAGGCTTCAAGAAGAAACGCTTGAAGAGGAAATCGCGTATTACGAAAAGGATTTTGAAGAATATATTTTTAATAATTGGGGTGGATTTTTCAAAAGTGAAAAAGAAGCATATACTAGGTGGTCTCCATTAGTAGAAGTTGCTGTAAAAGACCTAGGGATTGAAATGGATAATAAAGTATGTTGGCATGCGAGAGGTACAACAGCTGGTAATATAATAAGAGGTATGCATAAAGATGAAACGATAGATATTTACGAGAAGTTACCATCTAATATTGTATTACTTCGAGCTACACTACCGCAGATATGGGATGATTATAGAGAAAAGACAGTGGAAATTTTCAAGTTAAAAACTGGCGCGAAAGTAAAATTAATCTCTGATACTACACATTTGTTACACTGGGATAAACCAGAAGTTGTTATAGAGGAAATAAAAAGTAATTGGAGCTAACATATTCATACTAAAGTTGTAGTTTTTACACGAAAAATCCACCCTTCGGTTTGATTTTATCTATTTATAAGTGTAATACAATAAGAATAGATAATAAGAAACAAGGGGGAATGTAAAGTGATTACACATATATCAGATATAAAACTACAAACGGTTTCTATAGAAGGGGTAAAACAAGTCTATAAAGACATATTATCTTTTCCAATAAAAAAAGAAACCGCATCATATATTCAATTTGAAGTAACACCGTATACAACAATTAGTTTTCAAGAAGTATATGAACCAATTGCACCTGCGCATTTCACTTTTGAGATCCCATATTCAAAGTTTCATGAAACGGAAAAATGGCTTAAAGAGTCTGGATTACTCATTGTGAAATGGAAAGATGGTCATACAATTGGTGAGGAGAATGGTCTATTCAATTTATACTTTAAAGATGGTGATGGAAATCTTCTCGAAATTATTGCACATAGTTATGTTAAAGAAGATGTATTAGTCCCGCATTCACCGTTAAACATTTTATACGTAAGGGAAATTGGTCTTCCGGTTAAAAGTGTACCTGTATTTACGGAATGGTTGAAATCAAATCTAGACATGAAAACGAAGGAAGATGGGGATATTTTTAATTTTGTAATAGGTGGCACTGCATATATCGTTGCAACCTGGTGGCAGCGACCGTGGATTCCAATCGCGATGAAAGCTTTACCACCGAAAGTACATGTTTCATTCGGAACACCGGATCATGCGTTTTTACAACAAATCCAAAATAACTTTAAGAAAAATGGTGTTCCATTTGAAAGTAAACATACTGAAGTATTGTTTATTCAACAAGGGTATTCATTTTCTGTTTTGCATACACCGGAGTTTCATTCCGATATTCCTAGAAAATTAAACTTACCACTTTCTATATAATTATAGGGAGGGGTAAGTTTTTTTCATTTTCATGAAGAAGGGTTTCAATATAATTACACTGAATTTATAGAGGACTATAAGGCGTTATTCTAATTTACTGTAAGGAGAGAAATGAATTGAATCTAGGAAATCCGATAGCCAAAGGAAATACGGCTGAAATTTATCTTTGTGATAATAAAGTTGTGAAATTGTTTAAAGAATACATCCCTAATACAGAATCTCTATACGAAGCACGAAAACAAAAGTATGCATATTCATGTGGTTTATACGTTCCTAAAGTATTTGAAGTTATAGAGATACAAGGTAGACAAGCTATTATTATGGAATATGTAGAAGGGGAAAGTGTTGGTGAGCTTTTGCTTAATAATTTGAGTAAAGCGGAGCATTTCATAAGTATTTGTGTAAGTATACAACAAAAAATTCATGCTATATCTGTGAGCTCGGATGAAATAGAACCGATGGAAGAAAGGCTTTATCGTCAAATTAACTCCGTACATGATCTGGATGAAAAACAAAAGGGAAATATATTAAAAAAGTTAGATTCAATCACATTTGAACCTAGATTATGTCATGGTGATTTACATCCGTTTAATTTAATTATGAGTAATGGTGATGTGAAAATTATAGATTGGGTTGATGCTAGTTCAGGTGATATTCGTGCAGATGTGTTTCGGACATACTTATTGTATTCACAGAATTCAGTGGAATTAGCTGAAATGTATTTACATATATATTGCAAAAAAACAGGTTTATTAAGAGATGAAATTTTCCAGTGGGCTCCTATTATTAACGCAGCTAGATTGGCAGAGAGTACACCTCTGTAAATAAAAGATGTTTTCAAGTATTTATTTTGATCCCTATTAAAATAGTGAATCATTTATTTTTTTACTCATTGATTCTCTCCGTTATTTTTCTTGCTAATTCTTTTCGGTTTGTCATATACTTAAAAGAGACCAAACGTTTTCTTTTAGGAGGACACAATGCGTAAAGGTGAATTAACAAAAAGAATGATTCTTGATCGTTCCTCTGCCCTGTTTAATGTAAAGGGGTATAGTGGTTCTTCAATTTCTGATATTATGCGAGAGACTGGGCTAGAGAAGGGCGGTATTTATCGTCACTTTAAAAATAAAGATGACTTGGCTGTTCAAGCCTTTCAGCATGCAACTTCACAAATGGGAGTGCATTATGCCGAAGAGATAAAAAAAGAATCCAATACGTTGGATAAGTTAAAAACTTTTATTTCAGTTTTTACATCTCTCATTCATAATGATCCTCTTCCTGGAGGGTGTCCAATCATGAACGTAACGTTAGAAGCAGATGATTCCCATCCTCTCATGGCAGAACAAGCACAGATAGCGATGAATCAATTACTTGGAATAATTGAAAAGATTATTACGTATGGAATTGAGCAAGGAGAGTTAAAACCAGATACTCAAGCAAAACAGATTGCTATCATCTGGATTTCTTCTCTTGAAGGAGCACTTGCCTTGTCACGCTTATACCAAGATACAGTTTATATTGATACAGTATCGTCACGACTTTTAGATGAATTGGAAAAACAAATTACGGCCAACTAAGCCGTAATTTTTATCGCAAAAAAGAGACTGTTTGGTTTCTTTTTTGAGGGGGGTGATCACTTAATAGAAATTCCATGATGGAACTATGAAAGAACGGATGAGAGAAGAATGGTACTAATACAAAATAGTAAATTGAAAAATGTGTAGAATATGAACGATTTCGGCCTACCTGTTTCTAATTTTTGGAGGAGTGTGAAAAGGGATATGAGAGAATTTGAAACAATCGTAATTGGATCTGGCCCTGGAGGATATGTTGCTGCAATAAGAGCTTCACAATTAGGGCAACAAGTGGCAATTATAGAAAGAGAGAATCTTGGTGGCGTATGTGCTAACGTTGGCTGTATTCCATCTAAGGCACTTATTTCTGTAGGTCATCGCTTTGAGGAAACAAAGCATTCAGAAGATATGGGTATTTTTTCTTCTGGTGTAAATGTTGATTTTGCAAAAGTACAAGAATTTAAAAACAACGTTGTAAAGAAATTAGTAGGTGGTGTAGAAGGGTTATTAAAAAGCAATAAAGTAGAAGTGATAAAAGGTGAAGCTTATTTCATGGATGCTAATACTATACGAGTAACCAATAAAGATGCAGCTCAAACATATACATTTAAAAATGCAATTATAGCTACTGGATCACGCCCAGTTGAAATTCCAGCATTTAAATTTACAAAACGTGTGATTAACTCTACAGGTGCACTTAGTTTAACTGAAGTTCCAAGTAAATTGGTTGTAATCGGTGGTGGTTACATTGGTACTGAATTGGGCTCTGCTTACGCTTCCCTCGGTTCTATAGTAACAATTATTGAAGGAGGTAAAGATATTTTAACTGGCTTCGATAAACAAATGACTCAAATTGTGAAAGAAGACCTTATAAACAAAGGTGTTACAGTAATAGTAGATGCATCCGCTAAAGGTGTTGAAGAAGTTGAAAATGGTGTAATTGTTACCTACGAAATTGGTGGTGAAAAAAAGAAAGTTGACGCTGATTACGTATTAGTAACGGTTGGCCGTCGTCCTAATACTGAAAATATGGGTTTTGAAAAAATCGGTATCGAGTTTTCTGACCGCGGTTTATTAAAAGTTGATCAACAATGTCGTACTAACCTTCCGAACATTTTTGCTATAGGAGATATCATTGCTGGTCCACAGCTTGCACATAAAGCATTTTACGAAGGAAAAGTAGCTGCTGAAGCTATCTCTGGTGAACTATCATTTGTTGATTACTTGGCAATTCCAGCAGTTTGTTTCACAAATCCTGAATTAGCTACAGTTGGTTATACTGAAGAGCGAGCAAAGGCAGAAGGCATGGAAGTAAAAGTGATTCAATCCCGATTTTCAGCAAACGGTCGTGCACTTGTATCAAATGAAGGTAAAGGGTTCTTGAGGCTATTGGTGCGTAAAGAAGATGGTGTATTAGTAGGTGCTCAAATCGTGGGTAATGGTGCATCAGAAATAATTGCCGAAATGGGTTTAGCAATTGAATCAGGCATGACAGTTGAAGATATTGCATTAACACCACATGCTCAACTAACTTTAAGTGAGATTGTGATGGAAGCGGCTGAGGCCTTAATTTACAATTTTAAATAAATATTAATTAATAAAAATTGGATTTCTTCGTTTTTTAGAAATTCTAAATAAAATAAATGTAGAGATAAATAAATATGTAAAAAACAATCTTTACTAATAAACTTCTTAATAACATATTATGGCTAATTGAGCCGTTTTTTTACCGTAAAAAAGAGACTATTCGGTTTCTTTTTGTGAGAGGATTTATTCATTTATTAGAGAATGAAAAGTTGAATTATGGAAAATAAATATAAGAGGAGAATATAAATGAGTCAATTTGTTAATTCAACAATGGAAGGTAAAAATTTTAGTGCTGTTCAAGTAGGAAAGTGGGAGAATCTGCTTCAATATAAAAATGGAAATCCATTTAAAGCTCCTGGAAAGGTATTTCTTAAAGATGACTTACAATGTACAGGAATGGAAGTTTCACTAAATGTTTTCCCTCCAGGCATTTCGATGCCCTTTTATCATAAGCATAGAGAAAATGAAGAGCTGTATATCTTCGTCAAAGGACAAGGGGAATTCAAGATTGATGATGAAATCCTTGAAATCAAAGAGGGTACTGTCATAAGGGTGGCACAAAAGGGGGAAAGAATTTGGCGTAACAATTCAAGTGAACCTCTCTATTTTATTTGTATTCAAGCTAGGGCAAATACTTTGGAAGAAAGTAATATCGAGGATGGTATTAAGCTAGATAAATCCGTTGAATGGATTGAAAAATAGGTGCCACTGTACGATTAAATATCGTTTCGCTCCTTGTATTTTGTCTTTTGAAGAAAACTTATCTATAGAAAAGTACACCCAATTGTTAAACTGAATGTAACAATTGGGTGTACTTCATAGGAAACCAACTGTGTTTAAAGAATGGCTTTTTTCAATCTTTATTCTATAAAGGTTCATTATCCGTACTTGTTCCTCAGTTAACTCTTCTTTATTCCAATACATATGCATTAAACTATATTCGAATATCTCCTTTAATTTAATAAACAATGGAAGCTGCTCTATCATTTCTTTAGGTAGATCATTTTCCTCCTGGTATCCGTCGATTATTGCTTTTGTAATAGAATTCTCATAGTCGACTATGTTGCCATTCCCAACGAAAGAATATTCTATCGCGCTATAGACTGGAACAGCTAAATCGAATATGTAAAAATGTTTTTCACAGTCTTGAAAATCAATCATTTGGATATAGTTTATTAATTAGTTTAAGTATCTCTTTTTCTATATTATTCATTTTAACTTCCTTTCCAAACATAAATTTTCCACTTACAAAACTACTAGTTCCTTAACTTACAAATTTCGTGTTTTATTTGGTAGAATCCTTTAAAAAAGATTTATCCCGTAAAAGTCCGATTAGTATGGGATAATAATCAGTGGGAAGGAACAAACTCCCCACTGATTAAAGTTTCACTTTATTGGAAAGTTAAGTAAATGAATGGAAAAATAAGGTAGTTGAAAAAATATGAAATGAGTAATTACATATGATATTTAAAGGTTCTAGAGGGTGGTTAATGTTATAAACCGCAAGAAATATCAAAAGAAAGAAGAGGATACTTCTTATAATATTTAGTGAGGAGGGAGATAAATGAATGAACATATACAGCTAATGATTGAATGGATTGAGGGCAATTTAAAAAAGGAGTTTTCATTAGATAAATTATCTGATTATATGGGGTATTCTCCTTACTTCTGTTCGTTTAAATTTCATCAAGTAACAGGGATAAGTATTAGACGATATATTCTTCTTAGAAGATTGTATTTATCAACGGAAGATTTGACGAATGATAGAAAGATAATTGATATCGCATTTGATTACGATTACTCTTCGCAAGAGGCTTATAGTAGAGCATTTAAAACTGTTTTTGGTATAACCCCAGGAAAATTCCAACTTAACAAAATACCGGTTCAATCATTTATTAAACTCTCAATCAATGATGGAAAGGAGTGGGATAGAATGAATTTTTCTAGAAAAATTGAAGTTAATCAGTTACGAAATGCGAAGAGTGAGCTGTTTGATAAAGATGTACTAAACATATTAAATGGTCAATTTATGTATGAAGAATTTAAAAGTGAAAGACTAATGGGAGAGTCTGATTACGCTCCATTTAATGAAGCTATGTGTGTAAATGCGACTACTGCACAGATTTTTGATGATGAGTTTATTAAAACAAGGGCAGAAGGACATCAAGGTACTGTAGAAAATTATATGAAAAAGGTTATTCATCCTTTAGAGAATCTTTTAAAAAAGAGTATAAATGTATCGTTTTATGGTTTGGTGAGGATATGTTTTGCCAAATGAATCTACTTACCGTACTTTCTTACCTTGAACAGTCTGATTATAAGGGAAAAGTATACTTAAATAGCTTCAGAGAGGATGAATTTAAAGTAAGTCAAATTGAACTTGAATTAGGGAACTATTTTTCTGTTTACAATGAAGTTCTAGTAAATCATAAAAAGCCATCTCATGAGATACTACCTGTAATATATCAGGCGATAGATTTATATTTAGAGATGCTAAAAGAAAATAATGTAGTAGTAAAGTATATCTCCAAAAATAAAGATTTACCAACACAAGAGTTACTAAAAAGGTTGTTTAATCTTTTTCCAACAATAGGATATGGGGACCTACAATATATAGAGCTTATTAATAAAGCGAGATGAAAATTGAAACTAATTAGAAGAGAATACAGTAAAAAAGATGCACCTAAAAGTATAGGTGCATCTTTTTTACTTATATTTGTTCAAGTAAATTTAATTCCTCTTCTACAAATGCCATTAATTCTTTTATTGTCTCACTAGAAAAATCAAAACGAATTCCAGCTGCTTCATATACCTCTGGTAAGGATTCAGAGCTACCTAGAGATAATGCTTTTTGTAATTTTGTAGTGCTTGTTTAGGATTCTCTTTATATTGTTTATACATTTGCAATGCACCAAGTTGCGCGATTGCATATTCGATATAATAGAATGGTATTTCGAATATGTGTAGTACAGGTAACCAGCCAGTTGCTATCCAGTTTTCATAACCTTCAATATTTACCACATTCGATTGGTAAGTGTTATGTAATTCTAAATATTTTTCATTTCTTTCTTTAGCAGTATGATTTGGATTTTCATACATCCAATGTTGGAATTGATCAACGATAAGCATTTGTGGTAAATACTTAACAATATCTTTAAAAAATCTAATTTTGCTTTTATAAATTCTTCTGTATTCTCATAAAATGTATCCCAATACTCCATCGAAAACAATTCCATTGTCATGCTGGCTAGCTCAGCTGATTCTGAAGGGATTTCTAAATATTTTTGTAGCTTTAGCTGCTTCATACATTCATTATGAATACTATGGCCCATTTCATGGAGGAAAGTAGTAACATCATAATGTGTATGATTGAGATTCATAAAAATAAAAGATAATTGAGAAGCAGGTAAGTGTTCGCAAAATCCTCCAGGTGCTTTTCCTTTACGACTTTCTAAATCTAAGCAATCATTTTTATGCATACGGCTCAATAATGCAGAAAATTCTGGGTCTAGTTTTTGTAAAATATGAGAACTTTTTTCGATTAAATCACCCTCGTCTTCAATGGGTTTTAATACTTTTTGATTTGGTGCGGCTGCTTTTAGATCCCACGGACGAAGTGTATCTACTTGAAGTTCAGCTTTTTTCTCATTAAATATATTATCAATAAGTGGCACAACGTATTTACGAACGGATTCTGCAAGTTCATAGCAATCATCAGCCGTATAATCAAAACGTTCATGTTTTTTAAACATATAATCACGATAATTATCTAATTGAATGTTTTTTGCCTTTTGGTGACGGATTGCAATTAATTCATTTAAAATATGTTGTAAATTATTTTCAACAGATAAAAATTTTTCAGAAATGAGCGTTTTTGCTTTTTTTCGTATATCACGATTCGGATTTTGTAAGTAAGACTGTAGTTCAGTAATTGTTTTTTCTTCGCCATCCCATAGTGCAGTCAAACTGCCTGTAATTTCGAAGTACTCGGTTACTAATTTGTCTTCTTTTACTTCTAAATCAATGTTCTTTTCTACAAAATAATGTTTGCGCATTTTTTATTTTTTTATCTAGTAAGCTATAAGTTTTTGGATCAAGTTGCATTCGAAATGGTGACTCTAAATATTTATTATCAAAGGAATTTTGATAACGTTTCAAAAGAGGCCTTACATATTGTTGATCATATTCAAACGTATCTTTTATTTCTTTGTTATCTGTATTACATTGAAAGTCAATATAGTGTGATCTCAATTGTTCTTCGATTTCCCATATTAATTTCGACTGTATTTTCAGCCAATTTTCTAAATCTTCTCCTGAAGAAATGGGTTTACTTAATAAAGTAGATAATTCGTTCTCTAGCTCATGTATATTACGGATATCGATCGTATTAGAGTTCTGCATTATTTACCCTCACTTTTTATTTACTCAAGGAGGTATTCTTCTTTTTCGCTATGATTCCTTTTTTTCTAGAAAATTTGTGCCTATTACTCCAAGAACAATCATAAGTGTACCGACAATATGATAGTAGGCAATTTGCTCGTGTAAGAATACAACGCCTGCGATAATGGTAATAAGTGTAGATAAGTTGCTAAAAACACTTATTTTGGCTGCTTCAATATAAGATAATGAATAGTTTAATAATAATGCTGTCAGTAAGGAAGATAGTAATCCTAAATATAAAATGGAGATAAGGAATGTTCCATTCGTAAATGGCTTAAAGTATACAGTTATTGTACCTTTGTTCATATGGTCAATGATTGCGATGAAATTAAAACTAATAAAACCGATTGCTGTCATTGTGTATGTTAAATCCATCAGCTTGAATTTCTTTGTCATTTTTCGAGCTAATACATTGTAGCAAGCAGATGATAATGCCGATAATAAAATGAGAATAACACCGATAAAGCTCGTTTCATGAGCCCCTATACCATTCATAACAAATATATAAATGACACCTATGACAGAAATACATACTGATGTTTTTTGCCATGTATTCGTATATTCTTTTAAAAAAATAGGAAGCTAGTATCATCGTAAATATAGGGATCGCTGCTTGTATAATTCCAGCTTCAGATGAACTTGTATATACTAAGCCAAATGCTTGGAAAGCAAAGAACAATGCTGGATAAAATATTGCGAGTTGTAAAAGTGTAAGTATGTTTTTAAATGATATATTTAACTTTACAAAACCGAAAATAACCGGAATGGTTGCTGCTATGAAGGCAACTGTAAAACGGTGAGCCAGAGTATCAAGAGGACTCGTAATGGTTAGTGCTAGTTTCACAAACATAAATGAAAACCCAATAATAAATGAATAGAGTAATGCTGATATATATGCTTTTGTTGTATTTGTCATAATTCCACCTCATAGTAGTTGATTTCTTACTGGCCAGTATACGTACATAGTAATCCTTCTGATCTAGTGCTACAATGTGAACAAATACAAACTGTACCGGTACAAAAAAATAGGAGGTGTAATGATGTATAAATATTTACATGTTTTGAACGACTTAGAAAGTATGATTCAAAATGGTGAGATAAAAGAAGGAAAGAAATTACCGTCTATACGGTCGCTTGTTACACAATATGAATGTAATAAGGCGACTGTAATACGAGCGCTGCATGAATTGGAAAAGCGTCATATTATTTATTCTGTACCTCAAAGTGGATACTACGTTGTTAAGAAATCTGGAAGTTACGTAGAAAGTAACGAGATTATTGATTTCGCTTCTTCGGCCCCAGATCCAGATGTTTTTCCATACTTAGATTTTCAGCATTGCATTAATAAAGCGATTGATACCTATAAGAATGATTTGTTTATATACGGAACACCGAAAGGGTTACCATCTTTAATTTCGGTTGTGCAAAAACAGTTAGCAAACTATCAAGTTTTCACAAAGGAAGATAATATATTTATAACGTCAGGTGTGCAGCAAGCACTTGCAATACTAACTTCTATACCATTTCCGAATGAAAACGAAACGATATTAATTGAACAGCCAACATATCATTTATATATTGAATATCTAGAAATAAATAAAATTCCTGTAATCGGCATTAAACGTACGAATGAAGGCATCGACTTGAATGAATTAGAATGTATATTTCGAACAGGAAAAATAAAATTCTTTTATACGATACCGAGATATCATCATCCACTTGGAACGTCTTATTCTAAAGATGAGAAAGAAAAAATCGTGCTATTGGCCAAGAAGTATAATGTATTTATAGTGGAAGATGATTATTTAGCAGATTTAGAAACAGATTCAAAAGCAGATCCGTTATATAGCTTACATAATTGTAATCATGTCATATATCTGAAAAGTTACTCGAAGATTATTTTTCCAGGTTTACGAGTCGGTGTGGCGGTTATTCCACCAGCTATTGCAAATGATTTTCATAAATATAAAAAGATTTTAGACATCGATAGTCCAATGATATCTCAAGCTGCTTTAGAAATTTATATAAAGAGTGGCATGTTCGAACGCCATAAAAATAAAATTAAATCCTCCTATAATAATAGATCAAAAAAACTAGCAGAAACATTAGAAAAAGTGCATAATGAAAACCCACATTTGTTTACTTCTAGAACAGTAGATCCAATTGGAATACACACTTGTTTACAGTTGAAAAAAAATATAGTCACGGACACATTTATTAAAAATTTAAGCAAGAGTCAAATAAGCATAGATTCTATTGATAAAAATTATTTAAGTAACTTTCATAAAGAGAGATTGTTAAAGTTAAATGTATCTAATGTAAAAGAAGAAAAGATTGAAGAAGGGATTGGCAAAGTAATTGGGGAAATAAAACGAACGAACCGTGTGGATTTTCAGTTTAAAAAAGAATAAAAATTATGAGGGGGCGTGTTTTGAATAGAATAGCCTTGTTTGTATGTATTGCTCTTATTGATTCACAATATTATTGTTTAATTACAAAAAAATCGTTACGTTCATGATCTGCCATTAAAAGGGCATTTTCTTGAATATGGATAAGAGAATGGGTTATTTATATGTGAATTAAAGGTAATTCAGAAGATGTTATTTCGTTTTAGTATGTGGAAATATTACTCAACATTATGGAGGAGATTGATTATGAGCAATACACAGACATTACGAGGGCTAACCACAGTTAGTTTTTGGACAGATAATCTAGCAGCCGCAAAGAAATGGTACGCTGACCTATTAGGAAGTGAACCATACTTTGAACGTCCAGGATATGCCGAATTTCGCATTGGCGACTACCAACACGAGCTAGGTTTAATCGATAGCCGTTATGCGCCAGCTGATTCAGTGACCGGCCCATCTGGCTCTATAGTGTACTGGCATGTTGATGATGTAACAGCAACTTTCAATAAGCTACTGTCTATGGGAGCAAAAGAATATGAGGCACCTACAGAGCGCGGCGTGGGATTCCTCACGGCTTCCGTAGTTGATCCCTTCGGAAACATATTAGGCGTTATGTACAATCAGCACTATTTAGATGTGCTGATTTCGAACAAAAAAGCATGAACTTCGCTGCTGCACAACGAGGTACCGAAAATAATTATACTTGATTATAAAGAGTAAGGAGAATCACATGAAACCATTACAAGGTAAAGTAGCAGTTGTGGCCGGAGCAACACGAGGCGCCGGAAGAGGTATTGCGATGATGCTTGGTGAAGCCGGTGCAACTGTATATGTAACAGGAAGAAGTACAAAAGGGAATTTATCCTGTATGGGAAGAACTGAAACGATTGAAGAAACGGCAGAGCTTGTTACAAAGCAAGGCGGAAAAGGAATCGCAGTTCGTGTTGATCATACGGTAGAAGAAGATATTAAAGCATTATTTACAAAGATTCAAGACGAACAAAATGGACAGCTTGATATTTTAGTAAACGATGTTTGGGGCGGCGATCCTTTAACAGAATGGGAGAAATCTTTCTGGGAACACAACTTACATAACGGACTACTTATGCAACAAAGAGCTGTATATTCTCATATAATGACAAGTCATTACGGTGTACCATTAATGGTGAAAAATAAAAAGGGACTTGTAATTGAAATTACAGACGGTGTCGACTATCAATATCGAGGTAATTTGTACTATAGTTTAGCAAAAGTCTCAACAATTCATTTAGCAGAAGCAATGGCGAAAGATTTAGAACAACACAATATTACAGCTGTCGCAGTTAGTCCAGGATTCCTTCGTTCAGAAGCAATGTTAGATATATTTGGTGTAACAGAGGAAAATTGGCGAGAAGGAGCTAAACAAGACCCTCATTTTATCGCATCAGAAACTCCTTTCTTCGTTGGAAGAGCAGTAGCAGCTTTAGCAAGTGATCCAAATGTTCATGAAAAAACGGGACGAGCGTTAAGTTCATGGGAATTAGGAAGAGAGTATGGATTTACAGATATGGATGGAAGACGCCCAGATTGGGGGAAATATTTTGAGGAGAATGTTTTGAATCAAAATTAATGTTTTTAGAGCACTCAATAGCTGAGTGCTCTTGTTCTTTATACAATACGCAAATAATAAAGTCCTTTTAAAAATAAAATGGTTATTTAAAAAGCATTGGTACAAATGAAATACAGTCAAAAATAAAGTGACAAATCCAACTGACCCAAATACTTTTTGAATTTTTCCATATATAATTTAGTGCTAATCTAATTGGGATTATAGTTATTAATAACTGCATTGGCACAAAACCATAAGCTGGAATATGCCACAAAGCGAACAACAAACTACATATTAATGATGCCGTGCCAAATTTTAATCCTAATTTTTGTAATGCGATAATTATATTAGTGCAAATCAACTCTTCACCCATTAACATAAAGGGTACACGGAATAAAATCATAGAAATACTTATTACTTCAGCAACGGAATTTTTAGTTGCAGGTTCAAAAATGTAACTGAATATTAAGTTGGAAGCCATACCGACGATAATTGTTAAAGGCAAACCCCAAAGTAATGTCTTAATATTAAAATGTTTAAATTGTTCTAATGATATTTTTCCTAAAAAATAGTAGCCTATAATTCCACATAATACAAGATTCCATAAAGCTTCAAGAATCATCCCCAATACTTCAGGTATATTATCTCCTAACACTGCGAAAAGTTGATATACAATCCCGGAAATAATTAATAATCCCAAAGCCAAAGGGATTTCGAATCAATTTTCTTCTCTGTTTCTATAATCTTTGTTTCCACAACAACCCCTTCTTTCCACAACAACCCCTTCTTTCTTATTATTTCATTGATTACGAATATATAATAGCACATTGTTCTCCAAAATAATGGTAATTGAGATGGTCATAATAATTTTATTTTTCCAAATCAGTAAGTCCAAGATTAGGAGATTCCTTGCAAGAATCATTTAGACCAAAACCTAGTATTAATGTCGTGATTGAAATAAAGCAATTATTAAACAAAAATAATAATCGCCCATCAAATTTATGAGTAGGCGATTAATGTATTTCTAAGAACAAAATTAAACAACTTTATTATCTTTACACATATATCGCATAAAACATTTTTTAACTTCATTAAAAATATAGGGAATCATTACCAAAAAAATGTTATCCTTAAAAGTATAGTCTATATTTTGCATAGGAGGGTGATGGAGTCTATGGCGGTACGTATAGTCGATGATTTACAACAATTCTCTTTATTACTTATGTTTTTGAGTACATTAATATTTTACAGATACTTAAAGAAGATTAAACAGAGAGAAAACTGACTTCGTTCGAATGGACAATGTATTTTGTCACTCAATTCGCGACTACCATTTGGGCAATTACTTATTTTATTAAATTCTTGTCTGAATCGTAAGTTACATTAAACCATTTTAGTTTACTGGATTATTGTTATCTATTAGGGATATAAATATAGTCCGTATCTAAGTCAATGATGACATCGCTCTTAATGTCTTCTTGTAATGACTTTGGAATGTTTTCAAAATGATAACGTACACAAAATAAATTTATAAGCTCCTCATTAGATAACTCTTCATTTTTTACGTTAAAATACATTTTTTTAACTTACTGATAGAACAGTTATGACCAATAACATACTCATTAATTCCATATCCATCAAATTCAATTATCATGTTATCACTATTGGTTGCTAGCCAACATTATAGCTTTAATTTTGGATGAATCTTTCATATTGATTATTATACATAGCTTATATATGTCTCGTCTCAATTATGATATTCAAAATAAGAAGAAACACATTTGGAAATTTTTGTAGCAGGTGCAACAGCATGTTCTTTAATACCAATGCTAATAAAAGAAGGTCATACTGTGTATGCAATGATTCGTAACGAATCACAAGTAGAAGCAATGAAGAAAGTTGATGCTTTACCATTACTAGCTGGGAGAGAGGTGCTTCAAAGAATAAGGCACGTAAAGAGAATGGATACTTTAAAATATTATAAAAATCCTTTAATGGGAATACTAGTAAAATTCACTATTAAAGGATTGGGCTGTAATGAATATACTTTTTGAAAGCATTATTTTAATCCTCACTGGAATTATTGTTTTAAAATTGACGAGGTAGTAAATCTGTTAGCCAAATGACGAGAGCTGAAATTATTATTGTGGTTTCTATAGGACGTATTATTGTAGAACCTATATTAAGTAGGAAAGTAGGCCCATCTATTTTTGCTGCGTTTATTTTTGCGGGTGTTTTACTTATTATTCATTTTTTTGAACTGAAATCACGAAAAGTAGAAAAGTTTCTAAATGGAAATAGCATTATTGTTATAGAAAACGGAGAAATCTTAAAAAAGAATTTATTACGCGCGAAAATGTCAGAACAACAATTATTTATGCATCTGAGAGAAAAAGGTATACATGAAATCAAGAATTTACAACAAGCAACTGTAGAAACGAATGGACGGATTGGGTATCAACTAACTACTAAGGCACAACCAGTTACTTTGGAAATGCTAGAAAAGCTTCTAGAGCAATGTAATCTGAAAAAATAGTTTTAGACTGAAAAGCACTTCTTGTACATAAAGGCACTTTTCGCAAACGTGTAATAGTCCCTTCAGTAATCCTGAAGGGACTTTCGTGTTATCCAATTTACCGAGGGTGATGACGATCAATATTACGATTAACAACAACATTAAAGTTCATAAAAATAAACAGAATGAAAAATTGACAAAAAATGAGAATAGTAGTAGTCTAACGTAAAACATACGCTACCGTATTTTATTGGAGAGATAATATGCAATTAACGAGGGAAGACTGGATAAAAGTAGGATTACAACAATTAGCTAATGAAGGAATACATAAAGTTCGCATTGAAGCACTTGCTCGATT
>NZ_JAEKEO010000013.1:0-55734 GCF_016651075.1 Bacillus sp. TH19
TCCTTCATGGAACAATTAACTTTATTACCAGCAATCGATAGAGAAACAGAAAAACAGGTTCAGAGAGAAGTAGTGAAAATCCTAAAGGAATACCGCGCATTGAAAACTCGTTTCGAGAATGAAGTGGAGTTAAAACACGAAGGAATCAGTTTGTTCCCTGAGATTAGAAATACGAGACATATTAGTAATATCAAATTTAAACAGATTGATAAGGCATTGCAGTATGTTTTAGATTATGACGAGGCTGAGATTATTAAAAAGAAGTACTTAAATGCGGATAAGCCGAAAGACAGCTTTATTTACACTGAATTATCGATGAAGAAAGATCACTTCTATTATAAGAAGAAAAATGCTATTCGATTGATTGCTACATCTTTAGGGATGATTTAAATATAAATATAAATTTTATAGAAAAGCAGGTGTAATTATGGAAATACCTATCCTAAGTGAGTATGACTACAAATTGAAGGTAATAAAGCTTATGTATACGAAAGAGACATATCATGAGAAAGGGAAGCATCGTGAACATTTAGAGGAGAATGGTTGGGACTATGTAGGGTGTGAAGATGCAGAAGATGATGGGATATTCATGTTTTATTCAAAACGGAAAAGTGAAGGTCAGACAGTGTATACAGTGGATTCACGACCTTTAGAAAAAATTAAATTTAGATAAAAGTGTTATCGCTATCCGAAAACATCGACAAAATCCCGACAAAAAAGGGGACTAAATAGGGGGAATTTTGATAATGAAATCAACGGTATTCTTAATGTACAAGTTCTTTGAAAACCGCATACCGAAGAGGATTAGTACACCTTAACGTATACTGCGGAAGGGCAGGCATGGGCGGTAAGAATCTCGCCGTAAGGGTGGTAAGATTCCCTTAAACTAACTAAAACATATTCCAGTGTGGCGGGTGTGAGATAACTCGCATTCGTCATGCTGTTTTACTTCTCATTGAGTGTATAAGCGTACCGCCTTTCGTTTGTAGGCTCATAGGTAGTAAAACCACCCTGTCATGTGGTTTCTTGATTTCTATGTTAAAACTGGATCGTTTTACCGATGGAATGATGGTTCGTTCGATTGAATGAACTGCATGTTACAAAGAAGTAAAGTCTTATCTATTACATTAGTAATTACTCACGATTTTTATTAATGTAACGTAAGCTGGATTCTTCTTAAACGATTAAACGAGCAGAGAGCTTCCGCTCTTTGTTTGAGCCAATACAGCTGAACATTCCCCTCAGTCTTATGTGTTGGTTCAAACAAGGCGTAGGAAGAAACATATGCGTCTGGATATAATCACGTTGTGTAAACGTAATTGGTGAAAATGACATTAAGTAGCCGACTCCACGGAGTATAAACGAGAGAGTTTTCATTGCTCTCTTTGAGCATATAGGAATCTGTATGTTGAAAGAGGTTATGAACACCTCATACTTTGGGACTTGCTCCCGGCGTAACTGAGCGCAGAATGATCAGAAGACAGAAGTAAGTAACTCGAGCAATACTTACTTCATAACAAGGTTAAAAGAGCATTCTTGCTCTTCTCCCAGTCACCGAACACAGGGCGTGTAGCCATACTAGTTGATGCGGTGATTTGGAGAAGGTTGAGAGCACTCAGCCTTGAAATGATTGCGAAATTCCCCTTTCGTGAATGTTTCTCCCATCCCCTTGAAAGCTGTCACTTCGGTGATGGCTTTTTGTTTTGATGAAGAGGATTGTATCTAATTATGTCGAATATAAGTATTTGCATAAAGTGTACAAAGGAGATGGAGAAATGGGAATGACATATGCTGAATTTAAAGAGACAGTAAAAAAGAGAGAAATACAAGGATACGATGAGTACGGAAGAATTATAGCGGATTTGAACAACATTTATAATGAATCCGAGGATTTCATATTCTTTTACCCAAAGAACTTATGGAATGGCGATAAAACAGAATTAATATTCTTTTTAAAAGATGGTTACTTAACTGTCGAAAAAGAAAAAAATAACTATCAATACAATCATTTTAATTGTAAGTTATTATCTAAGTCGTTAACTAAGGGTAATTATAAACATAATGAACACATATTAAAGTTGAATTTTGATAATGGGAGAGAAATTTTCATTAGCAATATGTTAGATGCTAATGAAGCTTGGCTAGAACATTATACAGATTCCATTATCGATTTATACAAAACTATCTAAAGCATCCATTGCGGGTGCTTTTTTCTTTGTTATATAGAAATTACATATTAAACGTGAATATGAATGGAATGGATATTTGGTTAGGAGGATGAATGATGGAAGAAGTAAAGAATCCTAGAAACAAATTAGATATTGAAGTTAATGTTGATACTGACGAAGCAGAAGTAAAACTTGAACGATTAAAGAAAGCTGCTGAAGGCTGTACAAAAGCATTTGAAGAATTAGGAGATGCAATTGCTAGTGTAGGTACTTCAATTCAAGTTCCTGATGGAAAAGCAATCGCTAAGTCATTAGAGAAAGAATTAGCTCAATTATCACGGTATAAAGGAAATGTGTGATTAAACCAATAGCAATTATCGTAGGCGCTGCCGTGATCTTGGTGGCGTCTTGTTTGTTGTTAAGGGATGATAAGGGGTGAGGGAATGAAACTAACGACGAAACTTACGTTAAACAGTGATGATATGGCTCGTTTAAATCCTAGTCATGGAGATATCATTTTCAATGCTGGTGGTAAAGAGATTATAACACTTAAAAGCAACGGAGATATCTTTGTTAAGGGTGAACTTGTTGAGAATAACAAAGAAGTTGTGGATGGATTGAAAGAGTTCTTGAAGGTTGCTAAGGAAGATAAGGGGTGAGGGAATGATAGCTGTACTTAAAACTGTTAATGGTGATGTTCATATTATGAATGGACCAGCACTATTAGCTTTGTACAAGAAAAACGGCAATAAGTTATTCACGACAGATATCATTTTAGATATCAAAGATGACGATGGGAACATTATGGCGATGTTAAACGCTAAGTATGTAGTCTCGGTTGTATTTGATAACAAGTAACAAAACAAACGAACACAACGAACGAAAATAGAGGAGGAAATAATAATGACGTTTGGACGAGCAATAGTAGCATTAGTAGAAGGTAAAAGAGTAAAGCGTGAAGGTTGGAATGGAAAAGACATGCACCTTTATCTTATAAAAGGTAGTGAACTATCAAGCGGATTAAAATATGGTTATGGTGAGTATGTAGGCGAACCTTCATTTGTTGATACGATCGCAATGAAAACCGCACAAAATACAATTGTTGTTGGGTGGCTTGCATCTCAGACGGATATGTTAGCGAATGATTGGATGATTTTAAACTAAAACTGAACAAAAGTGTAGATAGTTAACAAAGTGAAGTTTATGCAGGAAATAACGGTGGTTAGGTGTTGGAAACCCGCTAAAATAGGGTGTGCATAAAATCATGCATAAATATATGGAATGATATGTAACGGAAAGTGAGTGGTATCAACGATTTCCCGTTATATCAACTTTAAACAACTGCGTATAACAATAATTATGTAAACTAAATAGAAAACTAGATGAATATATTATTAATTTCCCTGTATAAATTAGTTTCGTATTATGGATTTTTAAAAATAAGACTCTTTTGAGGTGATTTCATGCTGATTTATACAGTTGTGATGTGGGACGATTCTGATTCAGATATTATGTTAGCGACAGTGGACAGAGAAGAAGCGTTAAAAGAATTTGAATCATGCGTGGCATTCTCTTTGCAGGTTTGGGAAAAAGGCGAAGTACTAATTGAGATGATTAGTAACGAAGGTGAATACTTTGCTGATGGTGGATTAAAAAGATATCCAGAAAAAGGGCAACAGTTATTTCATGAGATAGTTGAACAATTACAGTAGCGAATCCGCTGCTTTTTTATTTTATAAGGACAGTTTCAAGATGAAACTCTCTTTTTATTTTGGAGGAGGATGAAGGATGGAAGATAAAGATGTTATAAATCATAGGCTTGAAGTCTTAGAAACAACAGCACAACAAATGTATGTGGATAAAATGATCATGCAAGGACAGATCAATACTTTGTCTGTAACTGTAGATGAATTGAGGAATTATGTTGGCGATTTAGAACGCAAGTTATCTGAGAAAGCGGACGTAACTGATATTAAACAAGTAGTTACACGATCTGAAATAATTAAACAGATTAACGATAGTAAATCTGTAGGGATGGATTCTGCGGTTAGAGTTTCGTTAGACGGGAAAGTAATGGTGGAATCTGTAGTTGAGCAAACAGCGGATGCTATCAAGATATCAGCGAATGATATTCAGGGAGCGAGAAAAAATGAAACTAACTAAACAAGAGCAGATGGCTGTCATAGGTAAGTTAATAAATAATGTAATTGGTGTGGAGTTAGTACAACAACATATTGAACCGCAGAAGCTAGAAAAAGCAGTTGCGATGTTTAATGAAATGAACGACAATACAACGCCGAAACAAGAACGAGAGGCACTTATCAGTGTGTTAGATAAGACAATTGATGAATTTCTGAAGGCGTAGACATAAAAAAGGACAAAACTTGTTGGCTTTCAAGTTTTGTCCGATGGCAATGTACCTTTATTATAACAGCTTGTATTTATTTGGTAAATATATAATTCGAATCTTAAACTAAATTAACTAGATATTATCACAAGGAGGAGTTATGACGAATTACTTCCTATTAATATAGAAGGTGGTGGGTGATGTGAAGTGAAACAAAAACACGAGTTAGCTCAAGAAGATTACATGCAAGGAATGAAGTACAAGGAGCTGGCTGAGAAATATGAGGTCAGTGTGAATACAATTAAGTCCTGGAGAAAAAGGCATGGTTGGAATCGAAAAGGGGTGCACCCACAAGATGAAAAAGGATGCACCCAAACTAAGAAAACAGGTGCACCCATTAATAACAAGAATGCAGCAGGGAACCCCGGAAATAGAAATCCTAAATGGGGTAATAAGAATGCTGTTGGTCATGGCCCACCAAAAGGGAACCATAACGCTATGACGCATGGATTGTTTAGAAAGATAATTCCTAATGATGATCCACACGCAATGGAGTTGCTTGATGAAATACAAAACCATACTGAAATAGATATGTTATGGAGTTCTATTCATCTGCAGTACTTTAACATTATGAATTCACAGCGCATCATGCATGTTAGGGATAAGGATGATATGTCAGAGGAAATAACGACGTCTGGAGAAAGCACCACGTACACAATAGACTTTGCTCATGATAAACAAGCAAAGCTGCTTCAGGCATATTCAAAGGCTATGACTACGCTATCCAATTTAATCACTCGTTTCGTGACATTAGCGCACGAGGATGATGAACGATTGCTGAAGATAGCTAACATGCGTCTAATGCTCGATAAGACGAAAGCAGAAACGGAATTCGTTGAATTACGTGCTAAGAAATTACGTGGCCAAACGAAAGATACTTCATTGTTAGATGCATTAATAGAAGGGCGTAAACAATATGAGCAAAACAGCGATTAAGTTTTCACCCAAACAATTAGAAGTAATCTACCGCCCTTACAATTACACATTTGATGTACTGGAAGGGACTCCGCGTAGTGGGAAGACAACAGCAGGTCACTTTAGATATGCTGATTATTTGTCGTGGACCAGGGATACAAACCATTTAATCGTCGCTTATAACCAAGAGCAAGCACAACGTTTATTTATAGACGGAGATGGAACTGGATTACAACATATATTCGGTGGTCTTGCGGAGATCAAGCATAACGAACTAGGATCTCATTTAGAAATACACACGCCGAACGGTATCAAGAAAGTGTTTTATAAAGGTGGAGGAAAGAGTAACAGTGTCGGGGCTATTACAGGTATGTCGCTTGGTAGCGTTGTATTCTGCGAAATCAATCTGCTGAACATGGGGATGATACAAGAATGTTTTCGACGTACCTTCGCCGCGCAGGATCGTTACCATTTAGCAGACTTGAATCCACCTGCTCCTAATCATCCTGTTATATCGGAAGTATTCGACGTTCAAAAAACACGTTGGACACATTGGACGCCTAATGATAATCCGATATTATCAGAACAACGTAAGCAGGAAATATATGATGTTCTTTCTAAAAATCCGTATCTATTAGAACGAGATTGGCATGGGAAACGTGTAATGCCTCAGGGTGTTATTTATTCGATGTTTGATATGAATAAGAACGTTGAGCATGCAGTACTCGGCGATCGTTACGAAATGTTTTTCACGGCAGATGGTGGCCAGTCAGATGCTACAAGTTGCGCTTGTAATATCGTAACTCGTTTCAAAGATAAATTCAGATTAATGCGTGTTGCTCACTACTATCACAGTGGAGCGGAAACAGGACAAGTAAAAGCGATGTCTGTATACGCTAAAGAGATTAAGATGTTTATTGAATGGTGCGTAAGACGATTCCAAATGCAGTACAGCGAAGTATTTGTCGATCCTGCATGTAAGTCTCTAAGAGAAGAACTTCACTTACTAGGGATTAATACGACAGGTGCAGATAACAATGCACATGATGTTAGCGGTTCATCAAAAGGTATGGAAGTTGGTATCGAAAGGCTCCAGAACTTAATGACAAATGAACAGTTTTATATTGTCGAGTGTGACGAATACGATCATTACCACTTTTTAAAAGAAATCGGTATGTATGTGCGTCAAGACAACGGAAGCCCGATAGATAATTATAATCATAGCTTAGATGAAGCACGCTACAGTGGGAATTACTTCTATAACAACTATGTAAAGTAGGTGATAAATAGTGTTTACATGGTTAATCAACAAAGGGAAGGAGCTGCTCTACAAAATGGGCTTAATTTCCGGTATTAAGAAAGTTACCGATAATCGAAAGGTTACCATTGATGAGGAATCCTACAAGCAGATAGACGTTTGGAAGGCTATCTATAGTGGTCATTTCGCTGAATGGCACAATTTGAAATACCAAACGATTGAAGGGCAAAAGCAGCGTAAAATGGCATCGCTCAATATGGCGAAAGTCATTACACAAGAGATGTCTTCTCTTATCTTCAATGAAAAATGCTCTATTAATATCTCTGACGAACAGCTATTCAAAGAGATTAAGAATGTTTTAGATGATAACAATTTCAATAGAGAGTTCCAAAGGTACCTTGAATACATGTTGTCGCTTGGGGGCATGGTTATCAAAGTGTACCACGATGGCGATATTAAATTGACATTCGTCACTGCTGATTGTTTCGTACCTGTATCGTGGGACAATAGCAAGGTAACAGAAGGTGTATTTATTAACGAGTCTACAAAAGCCGGAAAATATTACACGCTTTTAGAATGGCATTTAATCGAACGTGGTGAAGAAGGGCAACAGCAGCACGTAATTAAAAATGAACTGTATGTGAGCCGTAATAAAGGTGAATTAGGCGTCAGAACAGGGCTAAAAGAACTGTATGAAGATTTAGAAGATGAGGTTAGGATAAATGACTTATCACGTCCTACATTCGTATACTTCAGACCTAATACAGCAAATAACCTTGATTTATATTCTCCACTTGGCATCTCGATGTATGCGAACTCTTTAGATGTATTGAGATCTCTTGATATCGCATTTGATAGTTTTCAAAGGGAATTCGTATTAGGTAAGAAACGTATTATTGTCCCTACTTCTGCTATCAAACACGTTGTTGATCCTATTTCCGGGATGTCGCATCGTTACTTTGATTCTAGCGATGAAGTATATGAGGCGATGAAACTTGAAGATACTCAGCAAATCCAGGACATTTCTGTCGAGTTGAGAGTGGAAGAGCATACAGCGGCTATTAACGCTCTATTAAATTACCTATCAATGCAAACGGGATTCTCTGCTGGCGCATTTAGTTTTGATGGTCAAGGGGTTAAAACAGCTACTGAAGTTGTTAGTGAAAATTCTAAGACATTCAAAACAAAACAATCTCACGAAACAATATTAGAAGATTGTATCAGGGACTTAGTTGACGTTATTGTTGATATCGCTTCTTTATATGGAACATTCAGTACTACTGAAGACTACGAAGTAACAGTAACGTTTGATGATTCTATTGCAGAAGACCAAACAGCAGAAATCAACAAACAAATCCTACTTGTTACAAGCGGGCTAACAAGCCGAGTAAAGGCTCTCATGAAGGTTCACGGCATTTCTGAAGAAGAGGCGCAGCAACTTCTAAAACAAATCACAGAGGAAAACAGGATGGCAATGCCAGAGAATGTTGACTTCTTTAATTTAGAAGGGAACCCACAACAACAAAATAACGGAGGTGAGTAATAAATGGCTTTACCTCCTGAGAAATCACAGCAGCTTTCTTTATTCGTAGTTGATATTTATAACGCGATAGAAGAAGAGTTGCTTTTAAATATGGCTAAATTACTAAAAAGGGACATGGACTTATTGTTAACAGCTGAAAATGGTGACCAATTTCAACACTGGCGCATGGTACAGCTGAATAAGTTAGGTACCTTAGATAAACAACAATTAGAGACTCTTGCGAAGCATAGCGGTAAAACGGTAAAAGAAGTAAGAGCAATGCTTAAAGCTGCTGGTTCTGCTGCTATTGCAGATCACGAAGATATCTACAATCAAGCCATGAAATTAGGATTATTAGAAGTAGCGTCTCCGATTACCACTAACGCTGCTTTAATCGGTATTTTGAATGCATACGTAAATCAAGCGCTTAGTACCTTGAATCTCGTCAATACGACGATGTTAAAACACTCTCAGCAAATGTATCTAGATGTGTTAAATACAACTGTCGGTAAGATGCTTGCCGGCACTATAACGCAGCAACAAGCCGTTAGACAGACTATTGCAGAATGGTCTAATAAAGGAATTCCTGGTTTTGTCGATAAGTCAGGAAGGAAATGGAGCGCTGAAGCCTACGTAAATATGGTATGCCGATCAACTAGCAATAACGTAGCTAATGAAATGCAAGATGAACGCATGAAAGATTACGGTGTTGATTTAGTTGAAACAAGTAGCCATACGGGAAGTAGACCGAAATGTGCGCCGTATCAGGGCCGTATCTTCTCTATGAGTGGCAAAAGTAAAAAGTATCCTGCATGGTCCACAACTTCTTATGGAGATCCGGCGGGAATCCTCGGCGTGAATTGCCGACATATTAAGTATCCCTATATTGAAGGGATGTCAACGAAAAGGAACGAACCTCAAGATTACGCTGAGAATGACCGCGTATATAAAGAGAGTCAGAAACAGCGCTCTCTTGAAAGAGACATCAAGAAGGCGAAGCGTGAAGTCATGTTATTAGAAGAACTCGGCGATAAAGAGGGCGTGAAGTTAGCGAAGCAGAAAGTATCCCAACGCCAAGCTAACATGAGAGACTTCATCAAAACTACAGGCCGAACAAGACGACCAGAAAGAGAAAAAATATATACCGCTTAGGAGGGTTTATTATGAAAAACAAATATCGCTTACGTTTAACAAATATGCAGTATTTTAACGATCTAACACCACCCGAACCGGAAGGGGGTGAACCTAATGTAACACCGCCAGTAGATCCAGTTACTCCACCTATTGTACCGCCAGTAGTTGAACCTCCTGCTCCTGTGACATTTACACAAGAACAGTTAGATGCAGCGAAAACGGAACAACAATCAGCGCTTTTGAAACAATTAGGTGTAGAAAACGTTGATCAATTAACGCAAACACTCACTGATTGGAAAGCGCATCAAGAGACACTTAAAACTGATCAAGAGAAGCAACAAGAAGCGCTTACTAACTATCAGAATCAAATCAAAGAACAAGGCGACTCGTTATTTAATCTTCAAGCTGAAAATGCGGCGATTAAAGCGAAAATTAAAGAAGATAGTATAAACGATGTTATTACTCTAGCTAAAACAAAGGTAACTGAAGAAATAGACATCACTAAAGCTATCGAAATGGTTGCTGAACAGCATCCTTATTTTAAAGATGTAGCGGAACAACCACCTATTGATCCAGGAAAGGCGAAACCGACTTTTTCACAAGGTCAACATCAACAAACAACAATAACCGAATCCGAAAAGTGGGCTGCAGCGTTCGGAGTTAAAAAGCAATAGGTTTTTTTAAAAAAAGTCATCTTTATGGATGGCTTTTTGTTTTGCAAAAATACTAAAAGAAAAGAGTGATTTATTAATGGCTACATTAAACTACGCAACACAATATCAAGAGGTCTTAGTTCAAAAGTTTTCTCAAAGCTTAGCTTTCGGCGCACTATACAACACGCCTAACAATGCTGTTGTTAAATGGTCTGGAGCAAAAACGATTCAAATCCCACGTATTAAAGTCGGTGGTTACACTGATGTTAACCGTGATGTTGTTGGTAACACTACTCGCCGCGTTGATAACTCTTTTGAGCCTAAAACACTAGGACATGACCGTGAATTCAAAACTTTAGTTGATCCAGTCGACATCGATGAATCAAACATGGCTGTATCTATCGCTAATATCACTCGTGTATTCAACGATGAAGAAGCAGTACCAGAGCATGATAAATACATGGCTTCTAAATTATACGCTGAATTCACTGGAGCAGGTAAAACAGCTGACACAACTGTTCTTACTCCTGAAAGTTTCTTGGAAGTATTCGATCAAATGATGTTAGAGCAGGATGAAGCGGAAGTGCCGCAAGAGGGACGTCTTCTTTACATCACACCCGCTGTTAAAAAGATCGCGAAAGCAGCTAAAGATTTACAGCGTCAATTTGATATTGGCGGAACTGCTGAGAAAGCTGTTAACCGTGGTGTGTATTCTCTAGATGATGTGACAATCGTTACTGTACCATCTACACGCATGAAAACGGCTTACAACTTCACTAACGGCGCTGTACCTGATGCGACTGCAAAACAAATCAACATGATCTTAATTCACCCACTAGCTATGGTTGCTCCACAGCAATATGAATTCGTTAGCCTGGATCAACCCTCTGCTACAACTGGCGGCAAATACTTCTACTACGAGCGCAAATACTGGGATGTATTTATCTTAGGCGCTAAAGTAGACGGTGTTAAATTCAATATTACTTCTGCATAAGAGAGGCTTTCATAGCTCTCTTTTTCTCTTTTATATAAGAAAGGAATGGTGGTTAAATGAGTAACACGGTAAAAGTAAAACGATTAAACAAAGTATTAAACATTGATAAAGACTTCTTGACTAGCTATCTGAATGACGGTTTCGACCAAATCAACGACGAAGGTAAGATTCTGAAACGCGCTACTGGCGGCCGTAACATTTCGGTACAAGAGTACAATCAAACGCTCGATAAAATCGATGAGTTAGAGGCGGAAATTGCAGAATTAAAGGCTCCTAAAAAATCAGCCGCTAAGTAGGTGATTACATGCTTTATATAACTATTGATTACTACAGAAACGAATATGAAGGGACTCCGGTTGATGACGATGTGATGCTGAATCGGATGATTAAAAGAGCCTCTGATGTAATTGACCAAATGATCCATTACAAGTTGGAAGGCATCGATTTTGACAAGGTAGCCCCATTCATTAAGAAACAAGTAATGAAAGCTGCTGCTGCTCAAACTGAGTTCATCGCCTTATACGGGGAAACCTCAAGTAACGTTATGGTAGAGACGCCTGTTATGCAGGTAGGAAAGTTCCGTTATGGGTTATTGCGTGGCGGTAAGACAGAAGGCGGAACAAGCGTGGATCCGAGTTTCTCGCATGGGGCTATTAAATTCTTAAAGCCTACAGGGTTGCTATACAGTGGGGTGAGCACACGATGATTAATATCATTCCTATCCCGCTGCACATGTTAATCCATAACGTGGAGTATCACGAATACATCGAAGACGGTGACATTTGGGGTGGCTCATCCGCTTCCTACAAACCGCCCATCACAATCAAAAGAGTGCGAGTACAACCCAATGAGAAGGTGTACAACGCAACTACAGGAGATAGCGTGACGTTTCAGTCGATATTATTCCATGACTCTATCAACTCGGAATTTCCTAATCAAATTTTCAAAGAAAAGTCGAAAATCGTGTGGAACGGAAAGGAAATGTACATTAAAGAAGTTGAGCCACTTTATACTACAAATCCTAACAGACCGCACCACACGGAGTTATACCTTCAATGATTAGGGTTAACGTTAGAGTTGACACTCATCAAATTGAATCAAAGGTTATGGAGGCTACACAAAAGGCTCAATTCGCTTTAGATGAACAAGTGCTGAAGGATAGCAATTTTTACGCTCCTGAAGATACTACAGAACTAAAACGATCCGGCGTCAGATACAGTCGACCGGGTGAAGGTCATGTCGGATGGGACACGCCGTACGCCCGTCGTTTGTATTACAACCCACAATATAATTTCTCTCATGATGTGAACGTTAACGCGCAAGGACTTTGGTTCGAAGCAGCTAAAGCGGCTCATACAGAAGATTGGAAAAGAATTGTGGAACAAACAATGAAAGATAATCTGTAGGTGATCACATGAAATGGCTTATTGAGAGTGTGATTAAGCATTTAAATACACTGCCACAAAGTGTTATATTCGCTCGTATCAAAGCAAACAACCTTGACGTCGGTGCAGATGGTAAGCCGCGCAAGAGTATAGCCGTACGGATTATTCCATCCGTTCCGGGTGAACAGTACTTTGACGGTGAGACAATCCGTAAACAGTTTCAAATACTCGTTAAAAGCGAGAACGAATTAGAAGCAATGGAAAGTATAGATGCAATGGCAGAGGCTCTTCATAACTCTCACAGACGCACTTTTTACAGTATAGATAGTTCTTATACTCTGATTAGTCTAGTGAAGTATGTAGAGCCTAATTTCGTTGATAAAAACGCTGCTAACGAGTCTATATTTACAGCGCTATTCACTACCGAACTAGTAAAGGGAGGATAACTTAATGTCATTCTTATTAAACCACGGATACAAATTTAAAATTAATACAGCAGCTACAGGCACAAAGAAACTGGAACCTATCGCAAAAGGTATTACATCTGTAGATCCCGACAACAACGAAGAAAGCGACGAAAACTACTACTTTGATGGCGGTGGCGCTGCTGAACGTGATATTACAGGATTCATGTTAGCATACAGCTTTGAAGGACATCGTTTCTATGGAGATGCAGCACAAGATTTCATCTTCAGCAAGCTGAATAAAGTCGGACCAGAACGTAAAGTAGACTTTGAGGTAACAGAGCCTAACGGTGACAAATGGGAAGGTAGAGCAACGTTATCTGAAATCAAAGCACCAGGTGGAGATGCGAACAGTAAAGGTGAAATTGAATTCACGATTTCATTCGATGGCATTCCGACATTCACTAAAGCTGGAGATGTAACTCCAGGGTGACCCCCTAAGGTGTGGATGAGTCGCGTTAAGCGGCTCTCCGCCTTTTAATAAATGGATTTATAAAAAATATAAAAATGGAGAGTGGATTAAATGTCACAAGTATTCCAATTTAATTTCGAGAAAACATATAAAGAGGTAAACGTTGCGGGTAAGTTATTTAAAGTAGAATTCAATGATGATGCTTTGAACCGTTACCAAAAATCTTTAAAACGTTTCAAGGCGTCTACGGATGAACTGCAAAAATCAATTTCTGATTACGAAAAAGCTACTGACGAAGAAATTGATTCATTAGCGGAAAAGCAGAAAGAAATTACAAAAGATGTTGTCAATACTTTCTTAGGAGAAGGTGCTTTTGAAGAGTTATACGACCTTTCAGGGCGTTCTGTAGCGAATCTTTTAAGCCTTGTTCATTACTTAAATGATTTATACGCAGAGGAAACGTTTAAAAAATCAGAGGAATCGCAGTCAAAATACCTAGCTAACCTTAAAAAGTAAGGTGATTAAGGATGTTCAAACTAACCGATAGAAATAGAGATATATATCATTGGGCAGGGGTAAACATAGAACTAAACTTGTCCTTTGATAATGTCTTGAAAATTATGGAGTTATTTGACGATGACTCGATTAGCAATAGAGTGAAGCCTAACATCGCTTTGATGATGCTTATCGTTGATCATTCGTTATTAGCTCAACTTAATATGCAAGGTAAAGAGAACCTTGTTATAGATGTGTTTAAAGATAAATTGAATATTGATTTAACGGCAGATAAGAAATCCGGAGAAATGACGGAATCGATAGGGAATCCGCTCGATGAAGAGACTCCTGATGTCCCTGTTGTTAATTTTACGCTAGATGCAGATATGATATTTGCGTCTTTTTTATTTGACTACAGTATCAATTTATTTGAACAACAAGGAAAACTCCAGTGGAGTGAGTTTTTAGCTCTGTTTAATAACTTGTCTGAAAAGGCGCCTATGAAAATAGCGATTCATTATCGTACCTGCGAAATCCCTAAAAAAGATAAGCATAATTCCGAAGAACGTAAGCGGATAAAGACAATGAAAGAACGTTACGAATTGCCGGAAGCTAAAGCTATTAGGGAAGAAATGGAGTATAAGGCGTATCTAAGAAGATTAGAAGCGCAAAAAAGGCAGGTGGAACAATATGTCTGATGGGCGCGTTGATATAGAAACCAGGCTAGACACCGGTCACGTCAGAAGTGACGTACAACGAGTTAATAACGAATTAGGTCGTATCGGCAATAACATGGGTCGAACGGCTAGTGGAATGCGTAACGAAATGGGTCGGGGAATGCAAGGTATGGTAGGTGACTCTGAATATTATGCAAGGCAATATCGCCGGGCTTATGGTAACGAGATAGGTGGTCTTATGGGTGACATTGGCGGATCTTACCGCTATATGTCAGTTGAAGCCAGAGGCATGATGATGGAAATGCGACAAGGCTTCCATGCTCAAAAGATGGCAATGATCCCTTTTAAAGAAGATCAAATTAAAGCTACCTATGGATTTTATCAGATGGCCCAGGGATCTAGGGACTTCCAGGGTACCAACCAAGCGTTTATCGGCCAGGCTAATGAAATAGGGAAAGCAATGAAAGCCTCGCAAGACGCTCAGATTAACGCTAATAGACTCGCTATGATGGGAATGCTTCAAACTATCGGTGCTATGAATGCAATGTCTTCTGCTGCATCTAAAACAACAAAAAACCTGGACGCAATGAAGAATCCACTATACAACACAGCAAGACCTGCATTAGCTTTAGTTGATAGCTTGGATCGGGTAGCTCGTAGTGGTTCCGCTGCACAAATCGCTCTAGAGTTACATGGACCGCAAGCAAGTATGAAAACCCTAACGGATGAAACAATGCGTTTGAATACAATTCTTATGGGATTGCCTTTTTTAGCTATTGGTGTAGGTGCAAGCATGCTGTTCATGTATGGCGGCCTGCATAAAGCTAATATGGAGATGGACCCGAAATACGCTGAAACATTTAAAAATATGCTAGAAAAGATTACTGAAGCGCTTAAGCCGATGAGGGACGCGTTTACCGCTGTTATGGTACCTATATATAAATTTGTCACGAAATTAGCTGAATTAACCATAGCATTCAACGAAGCGCATCCGGTAATGGCTAGATTCATTCAAGGTACGATCATGTTAGTGCCTGCACTGATGGCACTATTATTCCCTTTAGCTCTCGGAGTTGGATACTTTAAAGGTCTGAGGGCGATTTTATTCGCTTTACGACCCTTAATTATGCCTGTTGCAACTGCATTCGCTACATTATCAGCACCTGTATGGATAACGGCGGCAGCTATAGCAGGATTAACGGTAGGATTGACCCACTTCTACAAAACGAATGAGAAGTTCAAAAACTTTGTAGACGGAACCGTTAAAGCGGTTGTTAACTTCAGTAAAGCTTTATACCAAAACGGAGTAGATCTTGCAAAAGCCGCTTATAATTCTGATTTAGTACAGAATAGCATTAAAAAAATGCAAACAGCACTTACTACAGCAGGAACAAAAACAATGGAGTTTGGTTCTAACGTATTGAGTTTAGGCAAGTATCTAGCGTTCGCAGCTATAGACGGAGATCATTTCAATGATTGGGTTACGCATCTTCCGGACTCCTGGCAAAATGCTGCAATGGCTATGGGTCAATCTATAGTTAATATGAGAACTAACATGATTTCTCTATTCGGCACTACGATGCAATTAGGGAAAGACTTGATGCAGCTAGGTAGTTATTTAACGAACGTTGCGCTAACAGGTAATATCTTCTCTGATGCATTAAATGCTTTGCCACCAAGTGTACAAGGGTTAGCTAATTCAATCGCTCCGGCGATGTTGGCAGTTAACTCATTCGGACAATCTATCGTAGCTTTAGGGAAGTATTTTTACTTTGCTGCGTTAGATGGAGATAACATGAACGATTTCATTACACATCTTCCTGTCAGCTGGCAAAACGCCGCTATGGCAGTTGGTAATGTTATCGCAACTATGTCCACATCATTCCAATCACTGTTCGGACCGTTAAATGATATCGGCAATGCATTCCTTAATTTTGGAAGATACATTCTTTCTGTTATATCAACAGGCGATCTAATGAATGGGTGGCTTAATTTAATGCCTGTAGGATTCCAGATAGCGGGTGTTTTAATAGGTAATGCGATTCTAACTATCAAAACAGCTATTTCTAGTTTAGTAGAGGCTGTTAGATTAGCTTTAGGTGGAGATACATCTCAACTCGGGCAAATCTTCATGACGATCCTTCCTACTTTGATAGGGATGTTACTCGGCGGATTACCTGCATTACTAATTACGGCATCTCATTTTCTCCCTACGATTGTAGAGGGTATGAATACAATGTTACCGTTTTTAACTTCAGCGATAACAAACGTAATTACCGGGATTGTAACAGTAATCACAACGTACTTACCACAATTCCTGGAGCAAGGCGTTAAAATACTGACATTCCTAATAAATGGAGTCGTGCAAGTTTTACCTGTCGTGGTGGCTACGCTTGTCCAAGTTGCTGTTGAATTGGTGAATTCTCTCGTTAACACTATCGGAACTTTACTTCCTCTCATTTTAGATGCAGGTATCAAAATTTTGATGGCGGTAATTGATGGCATCATAAAAAGTTTACCTCAAATTATAAACGCGGCTATACAAATGATAACTACGCTAGTGAATGCGATCGCCAATTTACTACCTCAAATTTTAAATGCAGGCATTCAGATTTTAGGTGCTTTAATAAACGGAATTATGCAGGTTTTACCTAATCTGCTACAAACAGCCGTGATGTTGGTGACGAAAGTTGCTGAAATGTTAATTCAGAATCTCCCGAAAATAATAGAAGCTGGGATGAAAATTTTGATTGCTATTGTTGAAGGGATCGTAAAAGTTCTCCCTCAATTAATACAAACTGCGATTCAACTAATCGTTAAAATAGTTGATACTATCATGCAAAATCTACCTAAGATTTTAGCGGCTGGCGTTCAGATTTTAACAATGCTAATCCGTGGTATCATTCAGATTTTACCACAGCTAATTTCTACTGCATTAAGTCTTATCGTTAAAATAGCGCAGACAATCATTGCAAATCTACCTCAGATACTAAATGCAGGTATACAAATTCTGAGAATGCTGATACAAGGTATTTTATCTCTAGTAGGTCAATTACTATCAACGATCACAACTAACGTTATCGGCGGCATAAAAAACTGTTTCAGTAATGCCGGAACGATGTTGACTGGAATAGGTAAAAATATAATTCAAGGACTTATCAATGGTATATCGAGCATGGTCGGAAGTGCTGTATCAACCGTGAAACGTGTAGCAAGTAATATCAAAGATGGAATCGCCGATTTCTTCGACATTCACTCACCGTCACGCGTTACCTACGCTTTAGGGGAATTCGTTACTGAAGGTCTTGCTAACGGTGTTGTAGGCATGACTAAATATGCCGTTAAAAAGGCCCGTACACTTGCGGAATCTGTAATGGATGGGTTTGCAGCACTAAAAGAAGATATCGTTATGGGTGACTTTATAGAGGGTAACCTTGTTAGCGATACACTACAAAATCAATTCGCGAATTCTAAGCGGTTTGTTAATGATCTAGTACAGGTTAATCCTACACCTCAACAAACTAGATATAACGCACCGAAACAAGAGCAGCAAGTTAAAACAACATCTCCAGATAATAACCAAAGTAATCAAGGTAATACGTACATCGTATTAGATAAAAAAGTTGTCGGGGAAGCATTAGCGCAACCTGTAGAAACTACGAATAATAGACGAAAACAACGTCTTGCACAATTTAAACCAACTGTAACGCCTTCCTTTTAACTAAGGGGGCGTTTTTTTATAGATAATATATCGGAAGGAGGTAGTCAAATGCCCTCAGGTAGTTTTTCATTTAACGGAATACGTAAAGACTACATTTTTATCTTAATGGGATTTAACAGACCTGCATGGGCTCCTGTTGAGAGAGATATCTTGAAGGCTCCTTCTAAAGCAGGAGGGTATCTCCTACAAACGAATACAAATGTAAGAACAATAGAAGTACCTGTCATTATCAAGACAGGTACTCAAGGCGAAATGCAGCAGAAGAAAGAAGAGTTAGCCGATTGGCTTGTGACAGATCAACCTTGCGAACTAATTTTTGATGATGAACCGAATCGCACATACATGGCTGTAATTGATGGTGGAGCGGACATAGACGAATTGATCTTCAGAGGGAAAGGGAAAATTACTTTTGTCTGCCCTATGCCATATAAATTAGGGGCTGTTCAAACGAATGTTATGTCAGTGCAGAATCAAGAATTAAAAGCTACTTTTGAAAACAAGGGAACAGTAGAAACAAAGCCCGTTATAGATATTAAAGTGGCAAACCCTAGTCCATTCTTAGATGTATGGAATGATGATGAATATTTTAGACTAGGTTACCCTACCGGAGTTAAAACTCGTCTAGTAAAACAAAATGAACGCCTTATATGGGATGAAATGACTAATTTAACCCCTTGGACTACTGTAACTGGACAAATAGGAGCTTATAAAAGTTCAGGAGCTATGAAGATATGGCAAGGGTATGCTTTTACACCAGAATCATATGGAACGGGTACGGATGATGAATGGCATGGTCCTTTCATGAAGAAAACTATTCCTAATACAGGGGGAGTGATTCAAGACTTTAAACTTGATGTACAAATGAATTTTCAGTCTGAACACTGGAACAGAATGGGCAAAACGGTCGTAATGCTTTTAGATGCTAATGACAATGTAATAGTTGAATTAGCGATGGCTGATGAATATATGAGTCATGAAATGACAACAGCACAAGCAATTATTGACCCAGGAAGTTCTAGAAAGTGGATTGCTGACGAAATGGGCATGTATTCTGATACATTTAACGATTTCAGAGGACACGTTTCAGTAGCTCGTAGGGGCAAAGAATGGAGCTTCTATTTTGCGAAATATCGTAAGAATACTGAAATAGATGATGCTAGTTTCGTTCGTACATGGAGAGATGAGTCTGACAGTAACCCAATGACAGCTAGACCGGTAGCGAAAATAGCTGTAGGGTGTATTGCTTATGGAAAAAATCCGCCAGCTGATATCGCGTTTATTGAAGATGTTAAGTTTTGGAAGATTAATACTTTAACAATAGATGAGACTCCGTATATTTTTGATATAGGGGACAAAATACAGATAGACACAGAAAGGTCATTAGTAACAATCAATGGGAAGAATGCGATTGGATTGAAAGACATCTTTAGTACATTTCCTATCGTAAAGAGAGGGCAGAACGATATTATTGTGCGCCCCTCTAATATAGGAACGGCTCAAATAGCATACAGGGAGAGATACAAGTAATGAGAAAGCCTAGCGGAGATTTACACATAGTAGATTATAAAACAAGACGTGTTATCGCTACAATTCAACCAGAAGATTACACAGAAGATTTACGACACTGGGAGATTAAGAATAGCGTAGATATATTAGACTTCAAATTATTAGAAAGCTCTCCGTACGCTGTATATCTTCAACAACAAAACTTAGTGTTAAAAGAGGTGCGTAGCGGTGTTATTGTACCGTATGTAATTACAGAGATTGAGAAAGACTCCGCATCCCATCTCATTACTGTATATGCTTCTGGTGAGTGGACTTTATTAGATAAGGATAGTTATTTCGTACCGCAACGTATTGAAAGTTGGACTGCAAAGCAATACTTAGATTTTGCTACAGCTCGTACAGAATGGCTAGTAGGGAATATCGAAACTAAAGGAACACGTACTCATACAATCAAAGAATTCACTAGTCCATTAAAGCTTATTCATGATGTATCTACTTTGTTTGATAATACGGAAACACAATACCGAGTCATTATACAAGGTGGCGAAATAACTAAAAAGTATATAGATCTTGTAGAAAAGAGAGGAAGAGAAACAGGAAAAGAAGTTACTCTCGGTAAAGATTTACTAGGAGTTAAACGTGTAGAAAACTCAGAGAATATCATTACAGCTTTAGTTCCTTATATAATGGGACAGGATGAAGACGGAAAAGAGAAATTTATTACGATTGAGTCTGTAAATAATGGCTTACAGTATATTGTAGATGAAGATGCTTACCAACGTTGGAATGTTAACGGGAAGCATCTTTTTGGTTTTTATACACCAGAAACAGAAGACCAAGACATGACGCCACAAAGATTATTGACATTAGCAAAAACAGAATTACGCAAACGCGTTCAAACTATCGTGACGTATGAGGTTGATGCAGTAGATGCCTCACGTGTGTTTGGTTTGGAACACGAACAGATTAACGAAGGCGATACGATTAACATTATCGACGAAGGTATGCACCCGACTTTATATCTTGAAGCCAGAGCAATTGCAGGTGATGAATCTCACAAAGACCCACGTCAAAATAAATACACATTTGGTAATTACAGAGAGATTGTTAACCAAGACGATGCACTACGTAGAATGTACCAGAAGATGCTTACTATGGTTCAAGACAAAGTATCTAAAGAATGGTTTGATGCTTTAGAAGAGAAAGTAACCGAAACAAACAGCAAAGTTGATACGGCGGTTAAAGAATCACAAGCTGCAAAAGACCTAGCTGAAGCAACTCAAGATTACATGGAGCAAAATCTTGTAGATATCATAGAAGGTGTTAATCCACCTACAGCTAACCTTAAACCGAATAAAACGTTATGGCGTGATATTAGTGGTGGTAAGCCTGGTATCTTGAAAATATGGACAGGTACAGTATGGGAATCGGTTGTTCCGGATACAGCTCCATTGCAAAAAAGCATCAAGGATACTGAAACCGAGATTAATACTTTAAAAAATACGGTGAAAGATTTACCTGATAAGGCTTGGTTAAATCAACAATTTGAAGGGAAAGCAGATAAGGAAGGCGTTTATACGAAAGATTGGGTAAATAATAACCTTATCGGAAAGCAAGTATACGAAACTAACCGTAAAGGTGATATAGAGAAGCTTACTGAAACAACGACGATTGCAGAGCGAACAGCCGAAGAGATTAAAAGTAAAGTAGAGAAGACAGTTGTAACTCAATTAGGTAACGATTTAGCTAATGTATCTCAAACGGCTAATACTGCTAAACAAACAGCAGAATCTAATACTAATACTATTACAAGCTTACAAACTACAGTAAGCAACATTTCCGTGGGCTCAATTAATCTATCGAGCGGTTCAGAAACAGGGTTAAACAAACAGAATATGACTGGAACATGGTCAGACAGTAAACAAATGACTGTATCGGATAAGGTCAACTATAGAAACAAAACGTTTACTATCTCATTCTTATTTACTGGGAAAATGACAAAACTTAATACCAATTGTTGGTTTGGCGTAGAAACAGCAATAACGTATGCAGATGGAGAGCAAGAGTGGAAGCCTATACGGGCAGATGGTAAATTATCGCTTAATGTTGAATACAAAGATGAGCCCCTATACGTAACGTTCAAAACGAAAGACAAAGATGTTACAAAAATTACTTTTTACTACTCAGGTCGGAACATAGATGGAAACCTTAATTCTCACCATGCAAAGTTTGAAGAAGGAAACATACGAACTACATGGCAAGCAGCTAATGAAGAAATCACTTCTAAATCAGATTTCACAAAAACAACTAACGAGTTAAAGCAAACCGTAGATACAAATTCTCAAACAATCTCGAAAGTACAACAAGATCAAGGCACAATGCAATCCACCTTGAATCAAGTTAAACAAACTACAGATTTGAATTCCCAAACCATTACAACGTTATCTCAGACACAAGGACAACAAGGGGCGATTATTCAACAAAACACAAGTGATATCACGCAGTTGAATAATCAAATTAAATCTAAAGTTACTGACATTCAAATGCAGGAATACGTAGGTGGATTAGGAAGCTCAAATGAACTCTTTAACTCAGCTTTTGAGACTAGAGTAATTAATGCCTCCACAGGTGCTGTAACAAGCAGGACTCCTAGTATTACTAAATGGAATTTATGGGCTAATGGCACAAACTTTACAGCTATACCTGAGTCAGCTCGTCACCACGACGGCTTTAATTCTGTAAAGTTAGAAACTTCTGGGCTAACAGCTAATACACCTACTAGTTTGTATCAACCTGTACCAAGTCAAGCTAACTCAGGAGACCATGTATTCTCCGCTTGGTTCTACACTGATAACAAAGCCTTATTAGATGGTGGAGCTTATATGGAAGTATCTTATTACAACGGTGGAACTTGGGTAGCTTCTAAAGCTGTACAACTAGTACCTTTACTAGTTAATAACTCATGGGTATTTGCTTCGGCAACTCTACTCGCGCCTGCTACAGCTCATAATGCTGTTCGAGGGAGTGTAACTATTAATCGTAATGGTAGACTATGGGTTTCACAACCACAATTACAAAAAGGTACTACGCCTTCAACATTCATGGAGAACCCTAAAGATTACGCTAACTATGAACAACTTGTAGGTGAGATTGCTAAGAAAGTTGCAACTTCTGAGTTTAACTCTAAGGTGTCAACTATTGAAACAAGCATAAATCAGCAATCTAGCCGTATTGACTTAAAGGCAGAGAAAAATGATATTTACAATAAAATAGATTCTGACGGACGCTATGGAAGCAAGGCTATTGTAGAGTCGCATACCTCTCAGTTATCTGTAATGAGTACCGAAATAAACTTACGTGTTAAATCTGGAGATATAGCTTCCACAATCAACCAAACCGCTCAATCTGTGTTAATTCAAGCAGGAAAGATTTATCTTGATGGTTTTATTGAGGCTAAACATCTTAAAGCTCAGGAACTAGTAGGGGTCACTATCAAGACAGTTCCTAACGGTCAACAACGCTATGTTAAGTTAAATCAACAGAATATTGAACTTTACGATAGAGACACTGTAAGAGGAGAATTCAGATTCTTTAATAAATCAGACGGTACATCTATCAATCCTACCATTACACTTGGACGATCTGTAAGCGGTGGAATCGTAGGTGCTCTAAATATTTCTCAGTGGACTCCTATAAATGCTCAAGGCGTAGATAACTACCAAAATGCACAAGCAGCTATAGGAATGGTAGAGCAGTACAACTCTAATAGCAATGAATTTACTTACGGATCTAGAATCAACTTCTTCAAAAATGGGCAAATGGATATCAAAACTAACTATAACTTAACGCTTTCGGCATCTCAACAAGGTCATATCCAAATAACTACAGACACAGTTGGTCAAAATAAGTCAATCTTCATAGAACCATCTTTAAACCTTGAGGTGACAGCAGGTAATTCTATTTGGCTGTCTGCTAAGGGTGGGAGTTTCAACGCAGATGCATCTACTAACCATACTTTTAAGAATGGATCTGGAAACTTCTACTTTGAGAATACTACTAAGACTAGTGGGAACAACATGCTCCTAAGTGACGATAACCATAACGCAGAATTGAGAATGGCATATGTTAAAATTCGCTCATCTCATGATTCGGGATATCAAGGGAAAATTCAACTTGTACAGACTGGCGGCGGCGGTTATGCTGGTTTAGAATGTGCTGATGTATCATACACTTCATTGACAAACCGTTCATCTCGTAAAATTAAATCGAATATCCGTGATTTAGAGATTGACGCTCTAGAGAAAATCATGAACTTAAAAGTACAACAGTACAACTTTAAGAGTGATGTAGAGAAGCTTTACAAGATGCGAGAGGACGCAGTAGGGAGTGGGCAGTTATTTACTACAAGAGATATTCCATTACAATATGGATTAATCTTAGAAGATACAGATAGCACTTTTGTAGCAGACTTAGGAGATGGAATTAACCTGTACACGCTTGTAACTCTCAATGTAGACGCTACTCAGAAAATTAAACTTACACAAGATGTTCATGAGGAAGAAATAAGTATTCTCAAGTCCCAGGTAGCTAGCCAAGAGGACAGAATCGCGCGGCTAGAAGAATTATTACTACAACAATTAATAAATAAGAAACCAGAGCAGCCGTAAGCTGGTCTTTTTTTATTACCTAAAAAGGAGCTGAACCAATGCAAGAAATTCAAGATTTAAAGAAAGAGTTCCAACAAGAGATCCAACAGATAAAGTTAGATCAAAAAGACATGCAACGAGACATCAGAAATATCGAAACGCGTACGACTGTCAACGAAAAGGACATTGTAAATATAAATAAGCTTCTCGATAAGATCAGTGCCAATACTACATGGATTCTCCGCATCATCATCGGAGCAATTGTAGCTGGATTGCTTGGATTATTAATGAAAGGTGGCATGTAATATGTCAAAAGAAAATATCAAAAAACGATTCCGCAACTGGAAAACATGGGTTGCGGTTTTTTCTTTGCTTGGATTCTTATTTACGAAGTTTGGTGTTCCAGAAGCTAAGAGTTTCTTAGATGAATTGACACCTTATTTATTTACTGTCGGCGTTGTACTCGGAATTTGGTCAGATCATGACGATAATCAAAAAGGAGATGTTGAATAATGGGTAAAATAGCTGGTTCAGGTGGTCACAATAGTATTGTACAAGGCGCAAATAGTGTTTATGGGAAAGAGCATGTAGAGGATAGAAAGTTCCTTGATGCAGTTGCTAAATATGTACAAGCAGCTGGATGGAATTATGTGAATTGTTCCGATGAAGTTGGAACAACACAAACCGCAGTTTGGAGCAATGCGGCAAATAATCATTTACGCGTTGCAGATAGCGATGTAGATTTACAGTTTCATCTAAATGCTTCTCCAGGTGGTACAGGCTGTGAGGTTTGGCTACATCCTTCATACGGAAATAGAGAATTGGCAGCTAAGATTTCAAAAGCAATGGCTGATGCATTTGGATTGAGAGACCGAGGTATTAAATTAACAACAGATTTAGGTTGGATTAATAAAACGAAAACTGGCCTACTTCCGGAAATCTGTTTTATCGATAATGAAATGGACATGCAGAAATACCGCGCTAACTTCGATAAAGCGGCTAAAGCTGTAGCTGAGGTTATTGTGGGTAGAACTATTCAAGGTGGAGGTGGAAACGTGAATAATGGTGGCTATCAATATGTGAAATCTGGTGGGTTTGGCGTTTCGTTGGTTCCTGAAGTATTAAATGCTATGGTTGAGCGTGGAACTAAAGGACAAGTTATTTCTGATCCATCAACTGGTATCGCATACTTACAAACCGACGTTTTACCTAACGCAGAATTAGATAAAATCACTTGGTGGATGGATAATCGACCAGATGGAAAGTGGTATTACGAGTATATTAAGAAGTAAACAACGAAAGCCGTCCTTGTCGGGCGGCCTTTTTTAATTTATACTCACTAATTCATCAAATTTAAACTCAGTATCCAATCCAAAGGCATCCGTACAATACACCGTTTTTAGCATCGGTTCTATATGTAGCACGTTTATGTACATGTCCTGTATCATTCCATCACGATAAAATGAAATCGATATTTCTTCTTTACTTTGCATCGAATGAATCAAACTGCGTTCTATTTGTTCTTTCATATCTTCAGAAACTATTGGTTTCGGTATCTTATTTAAATCACTAAGAATTTCTCTAATTCCTTCGTATTGCTCTGGCATTGAAGCAAATGGCATCCATTTGACCATGCCACGCCCATTTATCTTCGGTGTACCCCAGTTTTCGTTTTCCATGATGATGATCCCCCGATTCGTGTAATTTATGTTCATTATACACGAACGTTAGTTCTTTTATAAGGGCTTATTTCCGTAATACAATGCTGTTACTCTTTTAATCGACCGTGATATGCGTCATACAAACTTTTATACGGACTTTTATCAAGGTCGGTATTCAGAAATAGTTCTCCTTTAATTGCTGTAGCCTGCCCCTCTACAAATGTGTCTGCCTCAGTTGGTTTTGGGTGAAATGCTTCAATCCCTCTTTCGTTTAAATAATCAGCAAATGTTCGACGTGCCATGTAAATCATCCTTTCTTTCTGAATTGTCTTATAATTTAATTATAACATAAACTTAATGTTGAACTGCTTTAGAGGACATTCGGAAATTTGAAGATAATATTTACATATCCCAAAAATCATCAGCTTTAACTCTTGAATCAAATTCTCTCAATACCTTCAATATCTTCTGCATTGTCTTCCTTGTTGGCGATCTTTCTGGATCGTTTGCTAAATCTCCTACGGTATTTCTTCCAAGTCCTGATTTTCTTACTAACCATTCTTGCTCTATTTCGTGCTTATCTAAAAACTTCCCCAATTTTGTGCGTTTTTTTCCAAGACCCCACACAACTTTCACTCCTTTGAAAATCTGTTGTCCTTAGTAATGTCCTAGTTTCACCAAAAATAAACCCCTAAAAATGGTGAATATTGAGCGAGCTGTAGGGAATACGTTTTACCATACCAAACAAATTACGATTCACCGTTCCAAATTGATAGCCTTTTAAAACTTCGTTTCACCTATTCTAAATAGAATTCGCTAACAGAATAGCGCCACAGACATGGCGAAATTACTACTTTCAATGATTCATAGCTGTTTTTATCTCTGCTAATCTTCAGGGACTATTCTTGCAGAATACGAAAAGAAAGGTGGTGTAACACTTTGATATTTGAGTTAGTAAGTTCGGCGGCAGTTGGTAGTGTAGTCTTTCTATCAAAAATGCATCAAAAAGGAGCGACAAATGATGCCTCTAAGATTCAAAGGATCTGTGCTAATTGCGGTTTGAAAGTAAAAGAAGGGAAAGAGACCAGAACAATACAATTGCTTCGTAAGACGAGAAATGATTGGGGAGTCGAGTATGCATATAGGATTCCTCTTGGTCTTAGTTTCTCCGACTTCGAACAAAAGATGCAGCATTTAGAGGACGGATTAAATCACAAGAGCAAAGTTTATGATTTCAAGCTATCAGACTTCAAAACTCTCCGCCTGCAAAAAGATATTTTAAAACAAATACGAAACATCATAAACAAGAAAAAACTCGTTAGAAAGGAAATTGAGCTGTCCTACGATGGGTTGTTGAAAATACGAGTATACGAGAAGGGAATTCCTGATTTTGTGAAGTTTGAAGAGGATATGATGAAACAATGCAGAGGTTGGGAAGTGCCTATTGGTTACACAAGGGATGGATTAGTAAAACATGACTTTGATCAGCTATCGCACATGATTTCAGCTGGCATGACGGACATGGGGAAATCAAATGTATTAAAACTTATAATTACATCCCTGGTACGTAACCAATCAGAAAATATCAAGCTGTACCTAATCGATTTGAAGGGTGGTCTCTCTTTTAACCGATACCGATTCTTAAATCAAGTCGAATCAATTGCGAAGAATCCAGAGGAAGCACTAGAGACTCTAAGGGAATTACAAACCAAACTGAATGATAGAAACGAATACTTATTAGAAAAAGGATACGAAGATATAAAAGAAGCCGGGGATCCAGTACGATACTTTGTAATCGTGGATGAAGCAGCCGATATAGCGCCATATCAGGAGTGCCAGGACATTATTGTTGATATTGGTCGTCGTGGCAGGGCGGCTGGATTCCGTTTAATATATGCAACCCAATATCCGACGAATAGCGCTATGCCGTCACAACTGCGTCAAAACATTGGTGCTCGTGTTTGCTTTAGACTGCAGACAGAAGCAGGGAGCCGTGCTGTACTCGATGAGGGCGGAGCAGAAAGTCTTCCCAACATAAAGGGAAGGGCTATATACCAAACGAACGAGAAGAAGGTCTTACAGACTGTTTATATCGATAACAAACAAATAGATAACATCATAAAGCCACATATCAACATCAGAGCGAGAAAGGAGCATGAAGATGCAAAAGTTAGCCATAAAGGAAGCGAGAACCGAGTCCATACTCTTGAGCTTGAAGAAGTTGGGATTCTTAAGTAGGAAGCAAATACAGGTGCTGCATGACCTTGGTGGTGACAGAAATGCTTCTCGTGTAATGAAGGGGATTGAAGAATATGTGTCTAGCTTTAGAGATGGAGAAAAAGTTTATTATTTGAACAAAGAAGGGCGCGAACGTATTGGTAGTAAAAAAATACTCAAACGTTCGAATCAGTTTCGCCATTACATTATGAGGAATGACATTTACATTGCTTACGAATGCCCAAAGACATGGAAGCAGGAAGTGAAGATGAACGTGAAAGGTATCGTTTCTATAATTGCAGATGCGCTATTCACGGATAATGGCCGCTACCACATTGTAGAGGTGGATCACGAGCAAAAGATGAGTGCCAATCGTGTAAAGATGCAGAAGTACAGAAAGTTAATGGAATGCAATGTGTTTGAGAAACCACCTAAATTTATATGGTACACCACGACAGAATACCGCAGGAAGAACCTGCAAAAGCTTTGCGAGGGATTAGATTGCAACATATTTACGGTTACTGATTTCCATTAAAACTAAGGGGATGGTCCATATGGCAACTGAGACAATGAGCATCAAAGATTTTATGGATGGTAACTACGGAGCAAAGAAGAAGTGGAGCTTGTTCAAAAAGAAAGCAAAAAAATACGCACCTGTGGCAGTGCGCGTTTCATTAGTAATCGGTAGTGCTATTATATTCAGCAACATTATAGATATTCCACATGTATTTGCGGATGGGAATAATCCGGATGTAAATGAAGTATTTAAAGATGTGCAGTCCAACGACGGAGCAATAAAGAATTATATAGACGGCCAGTTATATAATCGTATTGTAAATGCGTTTGAACCGGTTATATTCTTGATTAAAGCTGTGTCGTATCCAATTGCATCCGTTGTGGCGTTATGTGGTGGGTTGTTCATCATGGTTGGTAGCCAGGAACGAGGATTCTCTCTTATTTCAAGGGCTGGAATCGGCTATATAGTAGTCCAAATGATTCCGTTGTTTATGAGGCTGCTTGTTGAGATTGCTAAAGCTATTTAGTCCTACATAGGTAGGGCTTTTTTCTTTGCAGGAATTTCTTGACCACCATTGAATACTCTCACTAGGAGGTGTCGTAACGTTATGACGGACGAAATTGTTTATTCTGCTAGTGAAGTATACAAACGGCTAGGAATAAGTGATAGCACCCTTAGAAAGTACATGGAAGTATTGTCGCGCGAAGGATTCGCTGTAAAGAAAGATAATCGTGGCAGACGCCAATATACAGACAGTGACATTATGGTTATTGAGAAATTAATTGAACTTAGTAAGCATGACGGTATGACGCTGGAAAAGGCAGCGAAGATGATTGCGCAGCAAATAGAAAAAGTTAACCCAGATCTGATTAAAGAAGAACCTCAAGAAACAGACTTAATACCATTCCACATTCGAGAACAGCTCCAGCAACAGTACGGCGTTATGGCACAAGAAATGAATCAGAGTATGTTAATGATGGAGAAGCGATTGAGTGAGCAGGCAAAGCAGAGCAACAAGGAAATCAAAGCGAGTATAGAACAACATAATGAACGAGTGGAAAAACGATTAGAAGCTCGAGATGAGACACTTATGAAGACACTACGTGAGATGCAGGAAGCAAAGAGAATAATGCAGGAATTTCGTGATGAGGTTGCTGCATCGAAAGAGAAGAAAAAGCCGTGGTGGAAGTTCTGGTGAGAGATCACAATAAACTACGAAAAAGTAGAAAAGTGTAAAATTCTACTTTTCTACTTAAGAGTGAGTATACGAAAAGCCCTGCATACGTAGGGCTTAATCATTCACACGATAATTGGCGATTCCTCTGTTATTTCCAAAACAGACTCTCCACTATCAAAATCTTTTATATCAAACTTACCGTTTGAACCTTTGCCGAAAACTTTCATTTCAACATTGTTTATATTTTTAAGAGCGTGATATATTCTATTTGAATAATTGGGAGCAATTGTAATCATACGAACATCTTCATTGAAGCAAGATGGATAATAAGCAGATTGCCATATTAAACTTTTATCATCTTCAACCGTCTTCAATTCAATAATACACTTAGTACCATTTTTGTCCTTTGCTATAATGTCAATAATCCCATTTCCCACTCTATATTGTCTTTCTATAAAACTCATACCTTCTTCAATGACAAATATATGGTCACACAATATGTCTTCTAATAAGCTTTCAGGTCCATTCATCATTTCCTCTGTTATTAGTTCTTCCCAGATATTGTCCACTAACTTTATCTTTTCTTGAATTACATCATTATTATCGTATTCTTCGTGAGTCATACAGGACGAACATGGTCCGAAAATTACATATGATTTATCATAAGTTATATTTTTTACCATGGACCATTCCATATCGTTTATTGAATACAAAATTTCACTTTGCAGTAATTCCTTAGTTTGTAGTGGAGTCTTTTCCCAAATATGGTGCCCCCAATAACTTGTATCTTTATTAGATAATTTTTCGAGGTCTTTTTTTCTAAAGCATTCTTTACAGAAAAACTCCCCTACATGTATAGTCAATATTTTCAAGGATATCTCTTTGACTTTATTTTCATCATGGGTAATTAGAACTAATTCCCCTTTATCGAAATCCCACTCAGCTAAATCGTTACGAAAAGCATATAAGTAGTATCTTGCTCCTTCTTGCTGCTTAAAATCCACCTTTATACAACCATACTTTTCTGTAAACAAATCGAAATCAATTATATTATCGCCATTTTTCGTAATTACTCCCATGAAATTCATCTCCAATAATATTAGGATGGAAAACGCTAAGAATCACTGTGTAGACAAGATGAAATTGTATCGCTTTTTATTATTTATCTAACATCTCATAAAGGTGCTTGTATATCCCTTTATATCCTTCAGACTGTCTTGTTGTAAGTTTAGTATTTACATAGCTTTCAAGAAGCATATCGATAATACTGTTAATCGATGCCTTATCCATGTTCTCTTGTTCTTTGATAAATGGCTTTAATGTATTCAACTTTAATTGAACAGCAGGTGAAAGTTTAGCTGTTTTAGATGGAACTAAACGTTGATCTGGCTTCTCAGGAGCAGTTACTTTGGCTTTGTTGATTATAGGTTTGATAACTTGCTTCTTAACAGGCTCACTATTGCGGCCGAAATCATTTGTTCCTTTTATCTGTACACCTTTGTCATTTAAAGTGTTCCCAGATTTTGTGACTATAGGTTGAAATGGTGCTTTAGACATTATGAACCTCCTCTTTAAGCCTTAATAGTAGCAAAGTAGTTTTCATGTGCATTAAGTTCGCTAAGAACATCGATGAATAATTGATGGGCTTTTTCATCCCACATATCAACATTTCCGTTAACGTTAACATTTTTATGTATTCCTTCAATATCGTATACTTTTAGACGCTCTTGATATCTCACAATTGTATCCAGGACGTTTCCGCCATACATTTCCTGAGCTTGTTGTAATACTTTATTATCCACACGTTTCCCTTGATGTAGCATCATCGGGATAATTCCTAAAACTTGTAGATCTGCATCATATGTTTCTGCTAAGAATTGCATATAAGCGATGTATGTTTGCGCGCCTTCTAAAGATAATTCTTGTGTCTGTAGAACGATGATACAATAATCAGCTGCTATCATAGCGTTATCTGAGTAGTCACTGATTGTTGGTGGTACATCTATGTAGATACGATCATATTTATCTTTTAATGGTTCTAGTAATTTCTTCAAACATGTAATTTGAGCAAGTTCATCTTCAGGGAACATATCAAATAAGATTTTTGATAGTTTTCTAAATGAAGTATTAGATGGAACGATGTCCAAATTCTCCATTACTGGGATAATCTCATTCTCTAAATTTTGATTTACAAATGCATCCGTAATAGACTTGTCTATTTGTTCAATGTCACCTGTTTTAGCCAGGACTCTTGTAGCATTACCCTGAGGGTCCATATCCACTAAAAGGCATTTCTCATTAAATACTGTAGCTGCTTCATAAGCTAACATTGTTGCTGTTTTTGTTTTTCCAACTCCACCTTTAAAGTTACCAATTACGTATGTAGTTGCTTGTCTATTCATTTTCGACATTCCTCCATAAAACTCCGAATAAGTATACCTTTGAGTAAAATGTAACATCTATATACAATATTCGCAACAGTATACCTAAGAAAAGTTTGTGTTTTATTAACGGATTTATCGAAAGAGTAGAAAAGTATACATAAGCGTAATAATTTTTAGTGTACTTTTCTACTTTTCTACTTTTACGTAGTTTATAGTATGAATGTCGTTGAATGCAGTTATATCTACATTTGTGTTTAAGCGGTAAGTTAGTAGAATTATAATTTATTTTGAATATAAGTAGAAAAGTAGAATTTTACACTTTTTCGTAGTTACACTTTTCTACTTATGCGTAGTTTTTACTTGTCATTTCTTTATTTACAAACAAAAAAGCTTGTTGTAACGTAGTACACAACAAGCATCATTCTACAAAACAAAACATATTTTGATAAATCAAATCTACATAAATAGATCGAGCAAAACAATTGAATATGAACACAAAACAAAAAGCCACTCCAATTGCTATCGGCTACCAACCTTTAGCGGAGTGACTCAGTTCTAGTAATTGCTACCAACACTTACTAGAATGACCTGTACACAACTACAGGACTTCGACTTATAAGACGCTTACCACGTCAGATAAGTTATTTGCCTTGTTTCACCAAACAAGGCTTATTAGATACACCTATTGTACCGTTATGCAATACATTTTTCAACTAGCAAGCGCTAGTATTATTTGATGTATAAATTAACTGTGTTTAAAGGGCGTTATCTATACCTAGAAGTCTTGTACATATACAGGGCATTTAGGTATGGATAATGCCCTTTTTTGTTTTCATTAAACGTGGATACCGTGCCCGCGAAGGAAAGCTGTGAAGCATGCCTGACAAGAAACGGGGTCTAGTGTGGCCAATGCAAAAAACACACTCGGATATCGGCTTTCATTGCATTGAGCCGTCTGACGTAAGCGAGGTAAAGGACGCAAACCTTGCATAAAACAAGCCTAAGTGATAGATATCCTATCATAACTGCGATGATAACCAAGACGCAGGCGGTAAAAAGTGTTAAAAGACAATGGAGGCTCAAACAAGACGCAATTGTACGACTGTAGTTAATCATTTACTAGTAAGCGGCGATTGTGACACTGTATCACGACAAACCTTTGGAGTGCGCAAGTACGCAAAGGTAAGTGGGTTTTGTAGCGAATCACTCGAAAGAGAACGGTGTAGGGCGTGGAGACGCACCGTATGGAGTAATCCTATAAGCTACATTCGGATAGTAGTAATCTAGCTATTCGGCGTCAATGTAATCAATCTCAATCGGCTACAATGGGTACTAAGCCAGTATTGATAGGGCGTTTTAACCTCAGAAAATTTACAAGGGGTTTCTATGCCCAAAACATCATCGCAAGTGTCCAGGAGTAGCTCGCCAGTAAAAAACCTTTAAGACCTTCAGTCAAGTTTAATTACGAAGAAAGTAGAAAAACATGGGATTGTTTAAGTCATGGGGGAAATACTTACTAAGATAGAGGAATAAATAAGAAAATTACTACTTACTTGGTTAGAGGATAAGGGGACTGATGGTTAGAATATGCCTTATTTCGAAATTTGGTTTTATCAATCAGATATAGTACATGAAATTATATTAGTTTGTACCGGAAAAATTAAAGATTTAGAGTAATAAATATTAAGGAAATGTTAGAATTATAAGAGGCTTATATAATTTAGGAGGAAATACTATGAATGATATTTTAGAAAAAAGGCATATTTAATGGATGCAGGGAAAAAGGCTATTGATATTTATGAAGTTAGTAAAGATGAAGCTGATAAAATTATTGAATTAGTTTTTAAATTAGAGAATGTGATACCTACAGTATATAAATACACAGATGATTTATTTTTTTCGAATGATACAGCAGATTATTTTATACCAATGAAGGCTTTTTCTGATACAAGAGATAAAGAAGGACGTTATAAAGATATTTTGTATCATATTTTTTCAGAAGGTATATATTTTGCTGCTTTATCAAGTATACGTATAGGAGATTCGGAAAGATTTGCTTACGTTGTAATGAATATTGGTGAAGTTATGAAGGAAGTTTATATAGAAAGGGTAAATAATTTAAATCATTTTCATAAATTTACACTGAATCGTTTTGAACAATTAGATAACTAATCGACTTTAAAATAGAGTGACGAACTATCTACACAATGTACAGGAGTTTTTTTATAAAACGCTATAATGGATACTATTTACTTGGATAATGAAAAATTCTGACATGTACAAATTTGCAAATATATGCTACATTATTCCAGTAATGTTAGTTAAATGAGTGGGATTGTCAACCTACCTCTGGTAAGTTAACTAAAATCAAGCACCCAATGAATGCTGTTGATTTTTAGTTCTTATTAGAAGGAGGTGATGCATGTGAAAGAATTGATAGGGGCCGTATTGTTGTTTTTCATTGAAAGGCACTTAATTGAACCTTTTGTTGAATATATAGAACAAAAAGCGCTAAATTTATCTATTTTTACATATGTAAAAACCACTCAAGCTATGAACGTAGCTGTAGAGTGGCTAAGAGTGCTAAAGATAGTTACTTTTAGTTATGTTCCGTTCACTCACTAAGGTGAGTATTACATAGAACAGGGTGTCTCAACCACTCTGTTCTATTGCAATTGTGCCTCTGTCTAATGTATATTATACACTCATTTGAAGAGTTTTTCATTTTTTCTTTTTATGTTGTAAAGGAGGAACCGATATGAAGATTGATTTTTTTAAACTATTTATTAAATCAACAATATTATTTGTTTTAGCTATAGTTATAGCGGATAAATTTCTAAATTATACAGGTGTAAAAACGATGGTTTATGCACTAAGCTTAGCAATACTTATCCCCTTAGTTAGCCTAGGGATAGATTATATAAAATATCATTTTACCGAAAAACACGTTTAAAAGTTAATTTGACGTGTTTTTTTGATGCATAAAGAAAAGACACCCTAAGGTGCCTTCCTCCGACTTGATAACCACTTTAATTTTAATAATATGTATTGGACTCTCATCCGAATGATATTCTATCATATTTTTCTGAATTTGAAAACGGATTCATCAACTTATTTAATAGTTTTATCCATAACCTCTTTATACTTATTAAACTCTTCATCTTTCATATCACCATTCATCTGTACAAGGAAATTACCTTTAGCATATGTATGTGAGAATAGCATTGGAGCAGAGTTACTTAAATCATCATAGTACTTCTTAGCTTTCTCTAAATCTTCTTTCTTACTAAATTCAAACACACGGCCGCCTTTATCCTCGCCTAACTTTGGTGTAAGGATACGTTTCCCATCTTTACGTATGTTTCCAAACTCTTTTTGAGGTAGATCCGTAGCATTTTCAGCTTCTATGCCAGCCTTCTTGAATTCGTTAATTAATGATGTTGTAGTAACCGGTTCTGGCTTTTTAGCTTCTTGTTTAGGTTTTGATTCAGTTGCAGTCTTTTCATTTGAACCACATGCAGTTAAGCCCATAAGTAAGGCGCTACAAGTCAATGCTGTAAGTAATTTACGTTTCATGTGTATCCCCCCGATATGTATTGGTTATTTCAATTTATTACGAATTGCTTTTAATACTCCGTCAACATTGTAATCAGGGATATTACTAATCGTCCTCTTTTTTGTACCCAACATTTTCTTTGTTTCTAAGTAAATAACACCTGTATTCACATTGGATAAACCTAATAAATTCGGAGCAATATCGAAGTCTACGTTTTTAATATCCTTGTATTTAATTACTTCAGCTTCAGCGCCACCAAAAAAGCCACCTTTCATCATCACTAGGTATAAATTTTGTTCTCCGACAACAATGAAACCAGTTTTTGTTAGTTTAGGATTAGCAACTTCAAAGCAGTGGATCGCTTCTTTAGCTTTCATAACCTTCTTTAAAGCATCGAAAGCATATTGATAATAAGTTCGTTCCGTTTTCGGAAGTTCTTTTGATATTCCAACCATTTCAGCAAGTGTAACTGGGTATTCGATAACGCCGAAACGTTCATCGATTTTAGTGTATTTTGGATTAGCCATATTATATCCCCTTTAAAAATGTAAGATTTCCACCCAAGCATAACAAATTCAGTTACAACTATTTTGTCATATTTTGTCGAATGAAAATAAAAAAAGAGAGCCGAAGCCCTCCTTGGTTAAATTGGTCAAATTATGTCAAATTTTACCACTAGATATTGGAAATGATTTCTTTTATGATGAAATCAAATCACAGTATGTCTTTGTTGTTTTGCAACATTTTCACGTACAATGAAACTTGCTTTGCAAAACGACCTTGCTGATGTCCATCAAGCTCCTCATAAGCTCTTTGGACATCGTTAAATAGTAATCCTAGTAACGCGTCTTCTTTCTTGTTCTTGAAGTTAAGAAGCACGTCTGTGGAGGTGTTAAAAAACGACGCAAGCACCTTTAAACTTTCAAGATCAGGTTCGTGACGATCAGTTTCCCAATTCTTAATCTGCCCACGAGATAAACCTGTCCTATCAGATAGTTGCTCTTGCGTTAGACCAAAAGACTTTCTTAATTGCTTAATGTTTTTTCCAACTGTATTTTCCATAGTTTGAGTATAATAATCGCCTTATCACTATACCATAATTGGTCGATACTCTGACTTTTTAAATTTATAAAGGTATTTTTTCTACCTGAAGAAATATCTATAGAACAAATGTTTGTTTAGTGGTAAAATATGTACATAAGGTCTTCAAACGTCTTAATGCAAAATTGCATATTTTATTTTTATGTCACATGAGAAAGGCTGTTGTGCAGTGGTTTCTCAACTTTCTCAATAATAATCAGATAACTCTACGACTGAATTTTGGGAAATTTGTGTTATTATTAATACAAAATAAAAGGAACGAAAAAAAGACTCACAGCGTGTATAAGTAGTGTTAGCGCACTCTTACACCGTTCGCCCGACTCACAAGGGGAACATCTGCCATAAGTCTCTTTTCGGTCACTTCATGAGTAACACTTACATTATAACATGCCGATAATACTAAAACATTACTGTGGTATTAATTTCCTATTAAAAAGTTGAGAAAATGAGCGAAGCGTCTTTGTTCCAAAAGGGAGGAACAAGAAGTGTGGAAGGTATTAAATATTCTTGAGGGAGAATTGTATGTAGCTGGATTTAAGAAAAAACAGTTGGCTGATTATTGGGGAGTGAAACCTGCTACCGTGACCAAAGTTTTTAAAGGAGCTAACGATATAAGTTTCGGATATCTTTCGAAGACGCTTATTTTATTAAAAAAGAGTTTGATTTCACAGGCGAAAGTTGTTACTGATTATGTAACGAACACAGACCCTAAACCTGAAAATTTAAGAGAAGCTATGGAAGATTTAGCTATCAGAGGTAAGTTCGATTTATTGAAGGTAATTATAGATCAAGAGATTCATTCTGACGTTGCCGAAAATAAAGAATTTGCAGAAGTATATGAAATGATTTATAGAAGATATCAGGACGGTTTAGATGCTTCGATTTATTTCCAATTATTAAGACAAAAAAACAAAAATGTTAAAACGATTGAAATGGAGACTTTGACAGAAATCTTATTATGCCAGGCACAATATCAGTCTGGGAATTATAAAACACTATACGAAAGACTAAAGTCAGTTAATGAAAAAATAAATGACATAACAAATAAATTTATAAAAGAATGTTTGTTACTAAGGTACAAGGAAGCGCTAGCAGTAACTTCTTTACAAGGTGGCGAAGTAGTTGAATCTCGTTTAAAGTGCCAAGAACTATTATCTGAGTTGGAATGGGATGGATTTTTCTCATTACCAAAACTAAATGCATATTTAAAAATTGGAGAATCGTTGATATTCGAACCTGAAAAATACGAAAGCGCTAAACATTATTTAGAAAAAACCTTAGAATTATTAGGAGAACCTTCTTGCAAAGGATTTGAAATAAAATGGGAACTCGTCCAGCAAACCTTATCATTCTTGAAAATTCATTACCAAAGAGATTTGGATACCTTGGAATTTGTACACCCGAGTGAAAATGCATATTCAAAGATACTTGAAGGTGATATTTTAGGTGCTAAAAAGATTTTATTGGACTTAAAAGAGAAAAATGGAGAATGGACAGATATCCAAACGGCGTATTATGCTCTTACATGTGAAGGGAAAGAGAGAGAATCTCTACTACGAAAATCCTTGCTGATGTGCCAAAAGTCTGGGAATATCCATTATTCGCAATTACCTAAAATTTACTTGGGTTTACTATAAAAAAATGGTATAATTATCTTTGAAAGAAGAGGTGAAAGCAATGAAAAAAATATTAGCTTTATTACCAATCTTATTAGTAGCAGGGTTGTTCACTTTTTCTACTGATAGCCAACAAACAGATAATAAACAAGAAGCATCTAAGCCTGTCGTTCAACGCATGATGACGGACCCAGGTGGCGGCTGGTAGAAAATACCAGTTTTATCATTGCTTTTAATTTAATATAAATTAAAAATGACATCGTCTTAATTGGCGGTGTCATTCGTATTTTACGGAGAAATTTCCCTTTTGGGGAAAATAGCAAAAAAGTAATTAATTCCAAAAATATACAAAAAAACAAAAAGGGATGTAAGGGGAGAATTAGAGATGACAAAAGAGCAATTAGTAAGAATGGCGGCTAAATTAGGATTGAAACAGGGGAATCCAAAGGCAGAGGATATTTTAAAAATCGTTTTAGACGAATCATATAAAGAGAAACCTAATACATAAAAAAGAAGACTGCCATATAAGGTAGTCTTCTTTGGTTAGTTACTCTTTTTATTTATATAGGTAACATACATCTCTAATTGCTCCCAGGCTTTCTTTCGCTCATCCTCTGGAAGACTCTCGATTAATGTCATTATGTTCTTTCCTTCTTCAGAAACAACTTTATCTTCTTCTTCATTTAGTTCAGGGTCTTCCGATCTCCCTAATAAATAATCTGTAGTTACTCCGAAATAATCCGCTATCTTTTCTAATGATTCTCGCCCAGGTGACTTTTTACCCTTTTCAAAATAAGAAATAGCCATTTTAGATACTCCAATAGCATTACCCAGTTGCTCTTGTGTTATCTTACTATTTTTCCTGAGTTCTTTAATTTTTTCCCCGATCAATATTAACGTCCCCTTTAACTAAAGTGTTTATGATACATAAAGTATAAAGTAAACATAGTGTTTACCACAAGTTAAAATTTATTTGAGTTTTTTTAAAAAAAGTACTTGTAATAAACTTGAGGTTTACTTATAATGAAATCACAGGCAACGAAGGGAGGAAATAACTTGAAGCAGTTAAAACAAAAACGACTAGAAAAAGGGATGTCTTGCCAAGACGTTGCCAATAAAGTCGGAATCACCAAAATGCACTACTGGTACATTGAAAACGAAAAAAGAACCTTGAAAATAGACTTAGCAGAAAAAATTGCAATTGCTCTTGAGGAAAATCCGAAAGACCTTTTTTTTAACAATTAAAGTAAACCTAAGATTTACAAAATGAGAGGAGTAAACCAAATGAATAAACTTGAAAATTTCTCACACAACATGTTCGGTAACTTAGAAATTCTTATTAAAGAAGGAAAAGAATACTTCCCAGCAACAGATGTTGCAAAGGCACTTGGGTATTCTGATCCGCATAAAGCAGTTAAGCAACATACGAAAGAAGACGGGTGGGTGATTTGCCCAGTGGTTCTTGAAGGGAAAAATCAAACAGTTGATAAGAAATTCATCAACGAACCTAACTTATACCGCTTAATCGTCAAATCAAAACTTCCACAAGCGGAACAGTTTGAAAAATGGGTGTTTGAAGAAGTACTTCCTTCTATTAGAAAACACGGAGCATACATGACAGATCAAGTCCTGGAACAAGCGGTAACAAATCCAGACTTCGCAATTGGTCTTCTCACTAAATTAAAAGAAGAGAAAGAAAAGCTTGCAGCAGCACAACAACAAATCGCACAGCAACAACCGCTTGTAACATTCGCAGAAGCGGTGCAAGTATCAACAAATCTAATAACCGTCAAACAGTTAGCAAACTTAATGAGGCAAAAAGGAATTGATACAGGACAAAACAGACTCTTCGAATGGTTTAGAGAAAACGGATATCTTTGCAAGAAAAGAGGAAGCCTGTACAACACTCCAACACAGTATTCAATGGATTTAGAGTTATTCGAATCACAAGAATATGTAAGAACAAACGGACTGGGCGAGTTCGTAACATCATTCACTACAAAAGTTACTGGGAAAGGTCAGCTTTACTTCATTAATAAGTTTCTTGGAAAGGAAGCGGTGTAAACGATGGAAGAAAGCACATTCTCGCTATGCATGGTGTTAGTAGCAGTCATAGTATTTAAAGGATTCACCTATTTGATGGAACGTATAGACAAAAGGTTTATGAAGGACGGTGGGAAAAATGAACAAAATTGAGGTAGCCCAAGCGTTATTAGAAAGAATCAATGAATTAACTAAGCTTTGCAACGATGTAGAAACAGGGTTAGTGATAAAACATTTAGCTGAAGCAAGGGAAATCATTATTAATAGTTAAGAGCCGAAGTGGCAGCTTCGACTCTTGTTAAAACTACTTATTGTTGCGAATAAAATCTTCAGTTTTAACTTGATCATAATCAACAAGTGAAGCTGATCTATGTACAGCTTCGTAGAACTTTTCATATACAAGTACAGCGTCATCAACGGAACGGATTGAACCTGACTTGTTTTGGAAAAAAGCAATAGTTAAATCTTTAGCGATCTCTTTCTTATCCATGGTATCACCTCCTATCTTAGTTGATGGGAACATTATACCAAATTAGGAGAGTAATAGAGATAAAAGAGGTGGTTAATTAGTGGACAAACAGCAGCGTGATGAATACGAACAAAAGAAAATCTTGTGGATCATAAAGGATTTAAGAGCTAGAGGGGTAGATAACAGCGCAGATAAGGTTGAGAAAATGCATAAGGAGTTTATCACTCTAGCTAAATAGAGAGGGGAATGGGGAATGGAACAAGTTGTGAAGTTCATGAAAGAACTTATCGAAAGTATGAGTGAAGACACGTATCACTGGTACATCACAGGGGTAGAAGAGTTCGAAGAAGTAGTGGAAGATGATGAAGTTTATGCGAAATTATCAGATGGTTCACTGTACGAAAAACAAGATGATATCTACATTCATCAAACATCAGGATACTGCGAAGATGACTATTCAGGAACAATCATTAAGCCAATCACAGCAACAATAGCCCTTATTATTAGTTACCAGTGTTAATAGGACAAGCATTCGCTTGTCGGAATATTCAGGAATCTACGGTTGGTCCCCACCTTATTGAAAGGTTCCTGGATATTCCGATGCGTGAAAGCATCATGAAAGGGGAATGAAAATGAGAGAAATTAGGTTTCGTGCATTTGATGAGGAACTTAGAAAAATGTATTCAGGTGATGAAATTGAAGGTGAAAGCAACCTAGATACATGGTTGTCTTATGGCGAAGTAGCAATATATCGGATTGATAATGGTGAGTATGTTCAGCTAAAACCACTACAATATACAGGATTATTGGACAAGAACGGCAATGAGATTTTTGAAGGGGATGTTGTTGATACGATCTACGATGGCAAGTTATTTACTGGAGTCGTTGTTTATGACGAATCTGAATTAGATTTCAAAGCAACAAACGGAAAAGAAAACTATGGAAGTAATTTTCAGTATCTACCGTGTTGTGAAGAGGTAGAAGTTATCGGAAACCTCTACGAAAACCCAGAGTTACTGAAGCGAGGTGAATGAAAATGTCACCGTGTTTCGAACCAACATATTGCAGTGATCTAGAAGGAAACAAGTACTTATGCAGATTTGAACATTATGAAGTAGATAGCCGCTTTGAAGGTGAACCGCCTGAATGGAAGGCTGACATTGTTGAGTTAATGCCGATCGTCCCTATCTATAAGTGCTGGGGAAAAGGAATCAAAACGAAATAAAAAGCCCGTACAGAAGCACAGGCAGGTTGTTACACATATCGGTAACTATATTTTAACAGAATTATTAGTTAGTTTCTATAACAAAATAAAAAACCGCCCTACGCCAAGGACGGTCTGGAGAAAAGAAATGTAAAACTTTCTACTTACATTATACCAAATCTTTTCTCCTAAAAACAAGGAGGAAGTTAATTATGAAAGACGGCGTAGTTTTAATGTATTGCAAGGATGGAGTGTTATATCCAGTAGCACTAACGAGTGAACAAAACGAGATGCTTCAAATGTCATCAATGTTATTTCAACCATTAAAAGTGGTTTTTGATAAACCGCAAGGACAAGCCATTAACTTACTGGGGGATAAAAAATAATGAAAATCAACTTTAAAAAACTAAGTATCGTGAATTTCAAGAATCACGAAAATCTTGAAGTAACATTCGGCGAAATAACAACTATTAGTGGCCCAAATGGAGCGGGTAAATCATCAATAGGCGAAGCAATTACATGGGTTTTATACGGTATTGATCCATACGGAACAAAGAACGAACCAAAACCTATCGGTAATGAAGATGCAGAAACGAAAGTTGAACTTCTTATCCAAGTAGACGATAAAGACATTTTGATTAGCAAAGCTCAAAAGAAAACAGCTAAGTACTATATCAACGAAGTTCCTAAGAAAGCAAAGGAATTCGAATCATTTGTAGATGAGTTGTTTGATAAACAAGCGTTTTTATCACTATTCAATCCCGGATACTTCAGCTCACAACATTGGCAGACGCAACGTGAACAGCTTCTATCATATGTAGGTGAACCATTAAAGAAAGAAGTATTTGCTGAGTTACCAAAAATTCAAGTTGAGTTATTAGAAGAAAACTTAAAGAAACTTTCAGTTGAAGACTTACAGAAAGTTCATATAGAGCGCAAGAAAACGCATGAGAAATCATATGAGCGTGCAAGTGAAAGAGTTATCACATTAAAAGAGCAACTTGAAAAACAAAAGACCGAAAGTACAGATGTAAATAAAGAAGAAATCGAAGCGCAGTTATCCGAATTACAAGCGAAACGTTCAGAAATCGATAAAACAATTAAAGACTCACAGAAAAAACAGCAACAATACAACCAAGTACAGTACCAAATTGAAGGTATGAAACAACAGGTTTTACAGCAAAAGAGTGTTGTTCTCGGCATTAGAGATGAGAAGTTACAGGATACTTGCCACACATGCGGACAAGCCTTACAGGATGAAGCAGTCGAGCAGGTTAAACAGAACAAAATTAGCCGCTTTGAAGAAGCAAAACAGATTGGTTCAAACATGGTTAAGAAGTTAAAAGAACTAGAAGCTTCTATAGAAGAAATGTCTGCTGAAGAAATAGATCCAAATCAGACAAGAGAAATCGATGAAAAGATTTATGAGCTGAACGGATTACTTCGACAATCACAACAGTTAGAACTATTACAGAAAGAAATTGATGATGCAGCAAGCACACAAGCGAAGATTCGCAAGGAAAAGAATGAATCAATAGCAATCATCGATGCAATCAAAGACTTCCGTACGAAGCGCTCTGAATTGATGGTTAGTAAGATTCAAAGTTTATTTACAAGCATTGATGTACAGCTCTATGAAACTCTTAAAAACGGTGAAGAGAGAGATACATTTGAAATCTTAATGGACGAGAAACCATACAGCAGACTTTCTACAGCAGAAAAGATTAAAGCAGGACTAGAGCTTGTTGAAGTGTTGAGCAAGCAAGCACAACTAGTGGTCCCAACGTTCATTGATAACGCTGAAAGCATCTTACATTTCACAAAGCCAGCAGGACAGCTAATCATTGCGAAGGTTGAAGATACAGAGTTCACGATAAAAGCAGAAGGTATCCAAAAGGAGGAAGTAAACAATGACTAATCAAGTAACAGCAACACCAAATACAGAAAAGGTAATCGGTAATTTTACAAAAATGGAGTTAGATACAATCAAAAGCACTATCGCAACAGGAACAAGTAACGAGCAATTCGCTTTATTCGTACAAACTTGCGTTAACTCAGAACTTAATCCTTTCTTAAATCACATTTATTGCATTGTGTACGGCGGGAAAATGAGCATTCAAGTATCAGTAGAAGGTGTGCTTCACCTAGCAAGACAAAAGAACGGATATAAAGGTATCGATGTTCAAACAGTACATGAAAATGACGAATTTGAAGCCGATCGCTCTCAAGAAGGCGAATGGATTATCAGAAAGCACCAAGTTAAATTCCCACGTGGAAAGGTGATTGGCTGCTATGCAGTGGCCCAACGCGAAGGTTTTAAAGATGTTGTAGTCATGATGGAAACGGACGAAGTAATTCACATGAAGAACGGTACAAATAAGCACATGTGGAACAACTGGTTCAACGATATGTTCAAGAAACACGCAATGAAACGTGCGGCTAAATTACAGTACGGCATTGAAATTAACGAAGATGAAGCAGTTTCATCTAGTCCGATAGATAGTGTTCCATCTTATGAACCTGAGAAACGTGTAGATATCACGCCAAATAAACCAAATCAGATTCAAGTAGAAGAGGGTGAAACAGTAGATCCTGAAGTTGAGTTAAAGAACAAGCAAAGCGAAGTAATGGCGAAACTAAGCGAATACAACATGACAAATGATGATTTACAAGAAATCGCGGTTAAACATTTCAAAGTACCAGCAGCAGAGTTAAACCTTCAACAGCTTACAGGCCTTGTTAAATTCTTAGCTTTAGAACATAAGAAACGTGTGAAAGAGCAAGAAAAGACGCAAGAAGAATCAAAAGAAGATGAATTTAGCTTCGAAAATATGGAACTTGAATTAGCATGATCGATAAACAAAGCAAAGTACTCCTGCCGCAATGGGTGTGGCAGGAGGCAAATTCAACAGACGAAGTAAAACAAAACGTACTGAAATATATAAATCCAAAACGCTACCCAGGTTATAGGGTCCTGAAAGTATCGAAAGGATTTGCTATCTGTGAACGGAGTGATGGTTGATGTTTAAGATACCTGTGAGAAGGCAAACGCAAAAAGAAATGTTAATAGCTACAAACGATTTGATTGAGAGAGGTTTTGATTTCTTAACACCAATTAAACCGGTTTATAAGAACGGTAAGTTTTACGAACAAAGTGGCAGAAGTTTTCAAGGGAAACATGAATTTAGAGCAATCGGATACACGGATAATGTCAGCTACGAATGTTGGATGAAGAAGGTGAACTAAATGACATTAATTGATAAAAGAAGACGCGGATTTTTCATGATAGATAACGAGATTGTAGATGATGCAAGGCTAACTCATAAAGAAATGGCAGTATACATGGTTCTTTGCAGACATTTAAATCAAGAAACAGGGAGTTGCTTCCCTTCTTTACCAACAATCGGAAAGAAAGTCGGAATGTCAAAGAATACAGTAATCAAAGCTTTAAACACTTTAATTGAAATAGGTTACGTAACAAAAGAGAAACGTTCATCTAAAGAACAAGGCGATATGTCCAACGTTTATTACGTCAATGACGTTCACGATTTGAACGGGGGAGTTTACCAAATGAACCGGGGGGGTTCAGGAGATGAACGGGGGGGAGTTCACGAGGTGAACCCTAACAATACTAATCTTAACAATACTAATTTAACAATAAGTAGTAGTAAGAACCCCTTCTCATTCTATGAAAGTAATATTGGAGTTTTAAATCCATTCATGGCAGACGGCATAGATCAGTGGATTAAAGATACAAGCGAAGAACTTGTTATAGCAGCTATGGAACGTGCATTAAAGCAACAGAAGAAGTGGAATTACGCTGAAGGCATCTTAAAACAGTGGGCTAACAAAAACATTAAGACTTTAGCTGATGTGGAAGTTTTAGAAGCTGAATACCAACGAAATAAAGGAGCGAAGAACAATGCAGAGAGCGGCGGCAGCAATACCAACCGATATAGCCAAAAAGGTGAATATGACTATGGATTCTGATGTTTGTGATACGCATGGCATGAATAAGATGAAGTTCGGTGGACAAGTTGTTTGCCCTCGTTGCTTCCTTGAAAACGAAAGCAAGAAGCTCCAACAACAAGAACAGGCGAAATACGATACAGATAAAGCGAACGAGAAGAAATTCATGTTTCACCAGCAAAGCATGATTGCCGATAGCAATATTAAGAAAGCTAACTTTGATAATTACCAACCTACTAGCGAGGAAGGAGCGAAGAACCTCGATCTTGCAAAGGTCCTTGCAACGGACTATCTCAATGAGAAGGTATTTAACACGATTATGGCCGGAAATTGCGGAGCAGGGAAAACACATCTCGCTTATGCAATCGCAGATCAACTTGCAGGTGCAGGGATATCAGTTGTCTTCGTAACAGTCGGTGAATTGCTACGGAAGATTAAAAGTACGTTCAATAAAGATTCATCCTTAACTGAGGATTCAATCATACGGACGTTAGTACGAGCAGATGTGTTGATAGTTGATGACCTAGGAGCAGAGTTAGGAGCACTAGATGCAAATACAAAGGCAACAAACTTCATTAATAGGGTGCTATTCGATGTTTTCGATGGAAGGCAAGGTAAATCTACCGTATTCACGACAAACCTTACAGGAGAACGTTTAGAGGGCGCATACGATGAACGAATTGTTTCACGTATCTTCAATAACTTTAAAGCGTTGGTTTTCAAAGATACAAAGGATTATAGAAGAAAAGCACTACCATTCTAAGGGGGAATTAAGATGTGTGCATGTAAAGGAACGGGAGTAATCAGAAACGATATAGGAACAGGGATGTATCAATTTGCGCCATGTATTTGCGAATCGGCGAATCGGACACCTGAAGAAGTGGATAGAAGACGTCACGAAGTCATCGAGAGACTGAAAGAAACGTATCGATTACAAATGCTTGAGAAAGATGGAATAGTAGCATGAAGCAATTAACACTGGAAGATGTCGTTGGAAGTTTCGATTATAAAGCTATCAGCACATCCGAAAAATTCCTAAATCAAAGTCAGGAGCAAGAAAAGTTAAAAGGGTCTGTTTTTGACAAAAAGAAAGCTCATGTTAAATACAAGCCAAGTAATAAAAGATTCGCAGATGTCCGTGCGATGATTCCGAGTCATGCTAAGAGTTCAGATGAGCTTTCAAGTAAAGAAAAAGAAGACCCTAAGTTCAATATGTTTATAGACTATGTCACGGCGATATGGCGCTATAACAGGGATGAAAATAAAGAATTTAGTTGGGACGAGGCTGAAGAACTTTGCAAAAAGCATCGCGAACAAAAGAAGTCCATAGCGATGCGAATCCTTTTGGAAGATGGGTTTGAACCTAAATTTGTTACTAAATATTTGAAATGAGAGGGGAATCGATATGAAATACAATCCTGTACCTACTTGGGAAGAATACGAAATCGCAAAACAAAACGGAATTAAGAAAAGTACAGTGGATCAGCGGATTAATGTACATGGATGGGATGTAGAAAAAGCAATTAGTAAACCATTATTTGTTAGTTTGAAAGTTAAGTATGCAGAAGAATGGGACTTAGCACAGCGAAATGGCATCTCATATGACACGTTTTTCTCAAGGGTTAAGCGTTATAACTGGGATCCTAATGACGCAGCAACGACACCAGTATTATCGCCAATAGAATGCACGAAAAGAGCCCACTCTAAAACAGATATTATAAAACCATCTCAGTACCAAATAGCGCTGAGAAACGGCATAGGGAAGCGAACATTAAGGAATAGAGTCTTTGTACTTAAATGGGATATAGAGCGCGCTATAACGGCGCCACCTAACATTAAACATCGAGCTAAAAAGGCGGTGGTATAAATGGCTTTAGATCGCTGGTTAACTGATGAGGAATATGAAAAGGCAAAAGCTAATGGAATAAGTAGACAACTTCTTTACAATCGAGTTTTTGTTTTAGGCTGGGATATTGAAATTGCCATGACAGCAACACCAGGAAGTGTTAGGCACAAGTTAGTAGATAAGGTGCACGAAAAATGGTTGAGAATCGCTGTAGAGAACGGGATTAAAAAAAATACATTTTACAGTAGGTTGTATCTTGGATGGAGATATAAAGATGCAGCAACTAAGCAAGTTAATAAGAAGGGGAAAAAGGAAAAAGAGTGGTGCAGGGTTGCGGAAAAGAACGGGATTTCTTATCAGACGTTTACATCAAGATTGAGTTACGGATGGGAACCCGAAAAAGCAGCGACCACACCTGTTATGACACGTAAAGAAATGGGTGAAAAATCAGGTAGGAAACGAGCGTTATTCACACCGGAACAAGTGTCGCAAGCAAAATTGAACGGAATTTCAAGGCAAACATTAAGAAGAAGAGTTTTTGAATTTGGATGGCAATTAGACGAAGCGATCACAACGCCACCATTAAAGAAATGGAATCCAAGGAAGAAACGAAACATCAGCTAGGGAGGCAACATGGAGCAAGAGCAAGACAGATTAATAGAGCGATTGATTCAGAAGAATATATTCAAGCTACCGGATGGGCGCGATCTCTTTGAGGGGAGTTGCGAGGAACTGGCGGGGCTGTTGGAAAGGGATGGGGAGAATGATCAGAAATGAAGTAATTTGGTTTGCAGAGTGCATGGAAAGTAAATTGCAAGAAAATGATCACAAGGGTGGATGGAAACAATGTGGCAAGTACTGGCTCTTCGAAAGAATGCAAGAAGAAATAACGGAGCTCTTACAAGAATTATCACGTTTCGGTAACGATGCTAAAAACGAGGACATGATTATAAGAGAGTGTGCTGATATTGCTAATTTCGCCATGATGATTGCAGATAAAGTACGGGAACAAAGTGAAGTACGCCAATTAAAAGGGGATGGGGAAAATGAGAAAAGCGATTGAGGAGTATATCAATAATTTACACAAATGGGCAATAGATAGTAGGAAAGAAGCGGACCAAGCATTTGAGAATGGCGATTTAGGGCTAGCCGGATTCCATAGAGGGCAGTGGCTCACGTTAGAAGATACAGCAACTGTATTAGAGGATATCTTATCTGATTATGAGGAGGAAGAACAATGAAATATACAGAGCATGGCACGTATGAAGTAACTCAATTATTAGCAGAGGCGAAGGAGAATGAAGAGAATGACAAGCTGTAACTACACGTATTGGGAAGAAGCGATTAAAGAGTTTTACAGAAAACAAGAAGCGGAAAGAGGTAATAAGAATGGCAACTAAGATCATTATGTTTACGGGTAATACATGTTCAAAATGTATGAGAGCAAAGGCGATGCTTAATAACACGCCGCCAGGAGTTGAATTTGAGTTAATTGAAAGAAATGTAGATGAAAATGAAAGCGATATGGAATTTCTTACGAAAAAATTAAAATCTAATTCATTACCTACCTTTCTTATTAACCCGGAAGAGGGTTCGACAGATTATAAACCGTTGATTGGTTTTGACGAAAACATCGGCAAAATCATGGAAGTATTAGGATTGTAGGAGGTTTTTATAATGAGACATACTCGAAATAGACAATTAGCAAAAGCTCATAAGGATCCATTATTCATGTGGATGAATGAACCAACTGACAAGATCGAATTACAAAGGCATTGGATGAAGTTAGGGCTTAACCCTATTTTAGACAAAACATTCAAATGGCACCGAGATTTTGTTTGGGAGATAGAAAAATACTGGGAGAGTTACATCACATTAGGTACGTATGGAAAGGATGACTTCAAAGAAATTCCAATCAAATAGGAGGGATTGCATGAAGAAAGAAACCCAAATTCAGCTGGAAGGTGAGCTTGAAAAGGTAGAAAGCGATATTAGTAATCTAGAGTATCACCTAGTCATGATGGATGGCGAAAGGAAGAAAACGAAACAATCTTTGGAAGAACTGAAGGATAGAAAGAAGAAACTGAAAAGTTACTTATAAGGAGTGGATAGGAATGTTGAACATACAAAAGATTTTTGAAGCACAGGACAAGCTAGATTGTAAGGTTGTTGAGGTTCATGGGTTAGAAGGACAAAACTTAACTGGAGACGTGACACAGGCATTGTATACAGAGTTAGGTGAGTTAAGTAATGAGATTGGGTTCTTCAAGTATTGGAAGAAAAATAAAACAACAAATAAAGCGCGTCAGTACGACGAGTGGGCAGATTGCATGCACTTTATGGCGAGTTTGGGTAATAAGTACGGGCATGTAGAAACTATCTTATTAGAAAAAATTAAAGACGGATTCGAAAAGGATGTAAATTATGCTATCGAAAAACAGATTTCATACCATGAATTGTTCGAAATTATTTATAAGGCACAGCTCAATAGCGTTACGGATTATGCTATTTCTTTAGCGGCATTGGTAGTTATCGGGTTGAAATTAGGAATGACATACGGAGATATGGAGAAAAGTTATTTTGATAAGAATCAAGTTAACTATGATCGGTTAGCAAGCGGATATTAAGACCAAATTTGAATTTTGTTAAGAAATGAGGGTGTCTATATGGAAATACAACATAATAAACGATTTATATTGCTCAAAGCTTTGGAATGTTTGATTGAGGAGAAACGATTTGAAATTGATGAGATTAAGGAAAGAACGGAAAGTGATTACGAAATAAGAAAACGTACAAAAGAGGCACTAGGCGGAGTGTTTTCGTTAGAGGAAGTTATTCAAAAGGATATAGAAAAGGTTAAGCGGGAAATCAAGAAAATTGAAGATATAAAACATGATATAGATGATGGAAGAAATCGTTTGTTGTTAGTGCCTAATTATATTCAGTTGTGTTTAACAGGTAAATAAAACTAAACAAAAGCGTTATTTTAATCGAAAAGGAGGATTAAAATGTACCCGTTTTATGTAGATGGAGAAAAGGTGTTTTCATTCTCTTACAAGCCAAGTAAAGGTGTTGTAAAAGATGATGATACTGGTAAGTGGTACGAAATAACCAAAGTTGAGCAAGGGCGTGGACGTAAGGTGTACGGGAAGGAAACATGCAACTTGGACAGTTGGGATTGGAAGCCTTACAAAAATTAATCAAAAAGGGGAATGAGATATGGAAGTGGTAAGCAGATCACGCAGAACCGTCAAAAGAAAACATAGACAAATAAGAAAAGAGTTTAAGAAAGATATTTTTGAGGTAGCAAAGAATAACCGTGCTTTTGCAATGATGATTATTGAAACATATACAGCAAGTCAACATAGAACGCACATTATGAAAATTTGGGAGTTAATAGGTTTTAATCATCCGGAGGCCCATAAAGACTACTGCGATAAACTAATGGGTAAACACTTATGTGGAACTAGCGAGATTATGAAATCCATCTATTTCGCTGATAAAGAACTACATGATAAATATCGCCACAAGATCCCCGAATGCTATGCGATGGGTGATGCATTAGGGATAGCGTACAAAGTACTTAAATCTTAATAAAAATAGTTACTTGGTAGAAGGAGGATGATGAAAAATGATTGTTAAAGCAACGATAAAACTCGAATTAGATGATTCGCAGAAAAAATGGGTTTCTTATGTTAGAGAACAAGGTGGAGAAGAAGCGGTATTTCATTATCTGGAAGAAGAAGTGCAGAAGAAAATTGAATTAGCTGATTTTGTGGAGATGGAATACAAAGACAAGTAATTTAGACCAAATAGTTAATTTGGAGAAAAGGAGAATAAGAGATGAAAGTAGTTTGTATCAAAGATGTGGTTATGAATACGAACGAAAAATACGGTAAGTATTCCGGTAAGAGAGTTTTTACAAAAGGAAACTTGTATAAAGCAAGGCATCATACAACGACCTTAGAAGACCCATGGACACCAGTTAAAGTATTACGAGCTACTAATGATTTAAATGAACTTCATATTATCAAACACTGTTATGACGGATCGGACCATACATTCTTTGAAAATCATTTTTCAGAAGTTAAAAACTAAACAAAATTCTTATTTTAAACGAGAGGGGAAAACAATAATGAGATATTTTGAGTTTAATAAACATGATTATTACGCTTTGATGGCCGTTAAAGATGGTGGAGAAGAAAAAGCAATTGAGCTATATGTTGAAAATGTAGCTGGAGAAAGCTTCGAGGAAGTAGAGGAAGAAGGTTTACCAGTAGAGATCACGCGTGAACAGGCACTATCAAAGTATTTAGATGTAATGGGTAAGGATGACATTTCAGAATGGATTAAAATGTTCAATCAATGCGAAAATCTTCCGCTGTTAATTGATGGGACATTAGTTTAAACAAAATCTTTATTTAAATAAAAAGAGCGCTTTTTAAGGCGCTCTATGACCAAGATTTATATAAAAAGGTGACTATGATTAGTATATGTATGCTTTTAATATATGTGCAGTTTTTAAACAAAATCGTTATTTGAGAGGGGAATGGAGCGGATGAGATATACAAGAAATAGACAAATGACAAAAATAGGTGAAGAAAATTTTATGGGAATGAAGAATTTCAAAATCTCAACGATACGAAAGTTTGATGGGAAGTTTCCTAATAGATTAGACCCAACTTTCAAATGGAATAGGAACGGATGTAAAAATCAGTACGTTTCTTGGGTGCTACCGATTGATATTTTTATCGAAGAAATAGCATTTATTAAAGAAGATAGATAGAAAGGGAGAATGAGAGATGCCAGGATTAACACCTTTTATGTATACAAAACATTACGATCCGACTATATCATATCTAGTTTATTCAGTTGGGTGCGATAAACCAGAAACAACTAGCGGCTTTATGCAAGGGTACTGGGAATGTACTCATTGCGGAAAAGGAAATCAATTTCGATTTTATGATGATACGTATCATCCGAATTATGAAGCAACATGCCCGGATTGTAATGAGGATTTTATAGCAGTTGATGACACGGATTACGATTATTAATTTATAACAAAAACGCTATTTGGTTAGAAAGCGAGGTGGATTAATTGAGAGTTGATAAAACCTTATCAGAATTGTGGCACCTTAGAGGTAATACAGATAGACAAGTGAGTCGCGAAGAATATGAAGAAGAAGTTAAAGAAACGGCGTATATGGCCATAAACACCATAAAAAAATTGCAGAGAAGAATAAGTGAGCTTGAATTAGAAAATGTTGAATTGAAAAGGAAGAATAAATTTTTGTAATAAAAATTTCATTTTGTAGAAAAGGGGAATGTTTGAAATGGACAGGGAGATGGCAAGGGCACATTTTAAAAATTTAGGTTTAAGTTATGAAAAAATCAACAAAGAAGATATCAATTGTTTGCTAGAAATTATATCTTCAGAATTATCCTCTTATCTTGAGCACGGAGGGGAATATGCTCAACAAATGAATATGAAATTGAGTAAGTTAAGGCTTAAAGACGTAAAAGTGTTGAAAAAAGGTTTGCAGTATGCGCGAATTCAAATAGATGGTAGTTACTTTAAAAGAAGAGAGGCTATAACATTTAGCAGTACTGGATTTATTGGATTTGGTGGAGAACTTAGTGATTCCAATGTAGATCCAATATTAAAAGCTTTTTGTAAATGGTGTGACAAGATTATTGAAAATAAAAAAGCAGCAACCTTAGATGTTTTACAGGACGCACTAGATTCATTGATGACAGAGTGCAGAAATTGGATGTATGTAGTACCGCATACTAATCAAAGAGGATTTAGTACTGATAAAGAATATTTTTTCAATCATGAAGACTTCAAGATGTTCAGAACACCAGATGAGGTCGGTATAGCTGTTAAAAATGATAAAGGAACTTTTGAACATTTTAGTTACACTGAATTTTTATCATTCTTTGTTCGCACTTAAAAGAGCAGCTAGCAAAAGCTAACTGCTCACCCAAGGATAGGGATAACCATGTGTCTACAGTATTGACGGAATATTGAGTTTTATTCAGGGGAGGAAGAGAAAAATGAAAGTAAAAGTAACGTTTGAATATGAGTTAGAAGGTAAGCAAAGGGAACAATTTGAGGATGTAAGAGCAGAAGAAGGTGAAGAAGCAGCGTTTTATTTCATTGAGGATTTAGTAAGAAAAGAAATAGAAGTAGCTGAGGCTGTAGCGGCGGAATATAAGGAGGATTCAAAATGATAGCATCAACAAGTTTTTTATTAGCACTATCTACAAAATTACAGGAGATTGCTGATAATACAGCAGATATGGAAACTGAATCAGAATTAAATGAGCTTATCGATAAAATTAATGAGAGTATCTAAAACTGAACAAAATAATCCTTTGAATTGAAAGCGAGGTTAAAAGAATGGAAGGTAACGTAAAGCTATTAGGTGCAGACGGAATGTGTGGAATGGTGTTTGCAGGAAATAAGGTTAATATTTATAACGATGCAGGATATCTAATGGAGAGTATGACAACAAGGGAGCATGTTCAGGAAGTTATTGATTTTCTCGAAGAGTGCAAAGAGCGAATGGAATAGAAAGTGAGGTTATTAGTTGATTAAGAAAAGAAAACAGCAGAAACGAAAGAAAGCAGCGAAACCGAAGATTAGAAGTAAAGAAGTTATATATGATGATATAAAATTCGATAGCAAAACAGAATGTGACTATTATAAGTACCTAAAAACAAGGGATGACGTCTTGGAAATAGATGTTCATCCCGAATATGAACTAATTCCAACATTTACGATTAAGAGCAGCATAACGAAGTCAGGGAAGTCTAAAAAGGCAGCCATGAGGTTTACACCTGATTTTAAAGTAACGTACTCAGATGGTCGTGTAGAGACGGTTGATGTGAAAGGCAGCAAGAAGGCAATCAATGAGGGTTTCCCGTTGCGTAAGAAGTTATGGGAGTACTTAAACAAACAGGAGTTAATCGTTGTGATATGGGACAAGAAGTTAGGTGAATGGACAAGATCATAAAGGGGCTGAGTAGATGATTCCAAGATACAAAGGTACAAGAGAGTTCATGCTGTATATGAAAGAGCCAGGTTTTGGGAGTAATCAGTACGTTACGATATTCGATGTATTTAAGTATCAGGAGTTAATAGACCATTTTAATGATGGTTGGAGAATTCATGATGAGGATAAGAAGAAAGCGGCTTTACAGAGAATAATAGCTTAAGGAGGATGAGAAGAATGTATATTGCTACATTACGAGAAAAGTTAAAAGAAGTTTGTGAAAATAAGGTAAGGGTTAGGATTGCGGGTTGTGGTCACTTTTACATTTACTTAGCACATTCAGGAGATATCTCAACAGTTAAAAAAGTTATATCAGATCTTAACGAAGAGTATGGAAGTGATGTTAAATTCAATAGCAGCGTAGGTAGTGTGGATGGTAAAGTGTACAAATGGTATTTAAGTTGTTGGGGATTAGAAGGAGAGTAAATGGATAGTGGAACCATGACTAACAGTGTGGTGGGGGCTGTATTGTAGTCATCGTTCCCTTATTCAATAATGAGATAGTAAAATTTCACGTACCTAATGTGATTTTAAAAAGACAAATTCGAAATAGGGGGAT
>NZ_JAEKEO010000014.1:0-28825 GCF_016651075.1 Bacillus sp. TH19
GTGCGTGATAGGTAAGGCTTTGATATCATCTCTACCTTTTCCCCCACCTAACACCGTACGTGTCAGTTTCCCGACATACGGCGTCCCATCTTATTCTTCTATACTAAAGTAACTAGATTACAAGCTTTACGGAGCTTATTTATTTTCTTCAATTGTTTATCGTTCAATTGAAGTATTCTCATATACGTTCTAATCGTCTCTTCATTTATAGCGTGAATCAGTCTGTGGACAAATTCACGTACAATAATTAGGTTATTGAACTCGTCAGTTCCTCCCATACCTTTCGGTACTTTGTGATGACAGTGTGCTTCATCAGCTAGCAAAAAGATTCCCGTGACAGCACATTTTCCATTTTGCATGGAATATTTCGACATTCTGTTATCTATATACTCCATACTTTTCCCTTTGGTGGAGGATAGCAACATTTTTTGCATTTCATTGGCAATGTTACCTTTTAAGCTTTTGATGAGTTTTTGTCTTCCTTTTTTAGTGTAATTACATATATCTTGACTGAAACTTTGAGGGAATCGTGTTTGTATGTCCGCTAATGGATATACATGATTACCTGCTATTTCAAAGGTTCTATAATTGTTCCTGTGAGTTCTTTTGTATAATGCGTTTGTATTAGTAGGAATCTTATATTTTCCTATTGATTTTAGACGATTAAACAAGGTTTTCGAGAGACGAAAGGCTATTTCAGTAAAGTCTATAGATACATGTGTTGCTATTTTGTAATAGTTTTTTATACCAAGCACATAGGAATTATAGTCCTGTATTGTTTTTCCAGATGGACTTTTTTGAATTGCTTTAATTCTTGTTTTTGCTTTTTCAAGAATATCCTTTTTCTTTTTCTCGCTTACATGTGTATTTGCCACATATCTTTTGCGTTTTTTAACAAATTTAATAGAGAACCCTAGAAAATCCGAAGATTTTCTTTTTAGGTTAGTTATAGTTGATTTTTCCTTAGATACATCAAGGTTTAAGTGATTTTTGAGGTAACCTTCCACTGCATAAAATATTTTAGTTGCAGATTTGTGATTGTTTGTAAATATTTTGAAATCATCCGCATACCTAACTATATACATTCTCTTTAATTTTGTTTTTGATAGATGATAATTTTTGTTTGGTAGTGTATATGTTTTCCTTGTTTTGATATTATCCCACTGACTAGTTATCCACCAATCTAAGTCATTCAATACAACATTACTTAGTAATGGGCTTAGAATCCCTCCTTGCGGAGTTCCTTTTGTAGGAATGCCTATTCCTTTGATTGGTGCTTTTAACATTTTAGAAATGATTGTCAGTACTTTTCTATCAGTTATACCTATGTTATATAGTTGTTTTAGTAGTTTGGAATGGTTTACATTATCAAAAAAACCTTGTATATCAATGTCAACTACATGACTATATCCCCCGCGGTTCATCAAGAATTGACACCTAGCCATCGCATGATGCGTTGACCTATTGGGTCTAAATCCATATGAATGCTTGTAGAATTTTGCTTCGCATATTGGCTCTAGAACCTGCTTGAACATTTGTTGAATCAATCTATCTCTCATTGTAGGTATTCCTAATGGACGTTTCTTTCCATTTGGTTTAGGTATTTCTACCCTACGTACCGTATTTGGCTTGTAGTCTACAAGATTCTTTCTTATGTTATCAACGAAAAAATCTACATCTTCCATTTTATAATGGTCGATTGTGATACCATCTGTTCCTTCAGTTTTAGAGCCAGTGTTAGCCTTTATGTTTCTATATGCCAATAGAATATTTTCTTTTGATATGAGATGTTTATATAAATTTATACCTTTAGTAGCGTTGTTTTTGCTCCGTTGATATAAATCATCAAACACTTTTTGCATGTCATAATATTCTGCATGTCGTAATGTTGTACTCACCGATGTGTTAATTCCCCTTTCTTACGAAAAGTCCCATCATCTTACTCGATCCTGTGAGTTACATCTAGTTAATTTAGTTTTCAAAGAACAAGACTAGAGACTATCCCTCCACATTCGTTACATGTTTCGTTGGTACTGTGTCCCCACCTTCACAAGAATGAAGCAATTTCGGTTCGTTAGAACCTTATATGCATCTGTCCGCTAGTAGGCGTTGATGACAGTTTCTTGCTTACCACGTTCCGATTGACTTAGCTATACATATATCCTTAGGTGCTTGCTGTAAGCCTGTTATCTTTACATCCTCATCGTTGGATGTTCCGAATTTCATATTATCTACTCTTACTTTTCGGTAAATAACGTCGTCATTAACGACATACACATTTCTAATGTATTAATAGTTTAGACCCGTACATTCGCAAGTTCGTCAGTCCGTTTGGACATTCTCACCATAGATAGTTTGTAGCATCCCGACCTATCCATTACCATATGATTTCTCACTTAGGTTTTGTTCAGCCGACTTCACCTAGCTTCATACAATTTGTGACTACTATCACTCCTTGCATGTAGGAGTATTAGATAAGTAGTTTCAGCTCAACCTGACGGCTTTCATTCCTACTTTCAGTCAATCAGTTGTTGTTATCAAAAATTGATAACCCTCCTATTTCGTGTTCGCACACTTATAAGGAAACGTGTCGCGCAAATAACTATTTTGTTTAATTTATTAAAATACAACCGCTTGTCCATTTCACTTTGCTCTATCATTACATTTACTATTAGTAATACGATTTTTAGAGGTGATATATAATGGACGAGTTTTTATCTTTTGCTTCACTTAATCCGGGTTCTATTGGACCTACACTTCCACCTGTTCCACCCTTTCAATTCCCTACCGGTCCTACTGGTTCTACTGGATCAACCGGACCAACTGGACCAACCGGACCAACTGGACCAACCGGACCAACCGGACCAACTGGACCAACTGGACCAACTGGACCAACTGGACCAACTGGACCAACTGGTTCTACCGGATCAACTGGACCAACTGGACCAACCGGACCAACTGGTTCTACCGGATCAACCGGACCAACCGGATTTAATCTTCCTGCTGGGCCTGCATCTATTACTTTGACTTCTAACGAAACCACAGCATGTGTATCCACTCAAGGAAATAATACTTTATTTTTTTCGGGTCAAGTATTAGTAAACGGTAGTCCTACTCCAGGGGTAGTGGTCAGTTTTTCATTTAGTAACCCTTCTCTTGCTTTCATGGTTCCTCTTGCAGTCATTACCAATGCTTCAGGTAACTTTACCGCTGTATTTCTAGCCGCTAATGGGCCTGGAACAGTAACCGTTACTGCTTCACTTCTTGATTCTCCTGGAACAATGGCTAGCGTCACTATTACCATTGTGAATTGTCCGTAACGGTTTTATTTTTAAGGACTAAGCAATATCTAATAAGATGAGCACTGATTTACAGTGCTCTTTTTTATCATTGGGATGTTCCTTTCAAATGAAATTTCGTAACACCCTACTAAAATAACGCTTTTATTAAGAACTAATGATCTTTATATTTCTTAAGCTTGTCAGCACAAGTAATTTTTATAATTAGTTAAATTCTCAATATAGTTTGTGTATATAATTCCATTCAAAGATACATAATACCCACGTAACTATTTAAAAATACTTTGTTTTTATATCTAAGTTCAAAAAGGAGCTACATAACATGGATAAAAAAGATTTATTAAGTCAACAACTTGATTCTGTGTCATTAGATGCGCTGAATACCCCTAGTAAGGCCCAAGAACAACTGCAAGAAACCTCTCAGGAGGCACATAATTCAAACAAAAAGGACAGTACTCAAGCTTTACATGACGAAGATTTACCAATTTCAGATGTATATAGAACAACGAACAAACAGTAAATTTAAAAGGGAAAAAATCTTAAGAACGAGTGAACTTAATTCTTTTCCCTTTTCCTATTTAAATAACACTTTTATATGAAACCCGTACACATTTTTGACACATCTACTATCACAATCTCCTGAAAATTCGTGATAATATTAATTTGTCGGATACGCCAAATTTCGACATTGAACGACAATAATATCTCCCTTATTGAATCCCTGTCCCCCAGGGATTTCTCCTTTTATTCATTACTTTTTTCTTCACTAAATTTTCATTCTTAACAAAATTCAATCACTCCATTGAATAGACAGCTATAGTATCCTATTTTGATAAAAACTAAAAACAAACAGATATACTTAACACTAATAGTAGATTTTTTAACTTCAAATTTACTTTTTCTCTCTTATCTTTTTGTAAACATTAAAAATGAGCTCTATTTACATAGAGCTCATTCGTAATTTTATAGTTTGCTAGACTGTAACCCCTGAATAAACGGAACTACTTCAGGATTTACAAGTGACGATAAATCTCCTAACTCTTTTCCTAAGTAAGCTGCTTTAATAACACGTCGCATTACTTTAGAATTTCGTGTTTTTGGTAAATCTTCTACAACGTGGATGTCTTTTGGACATAAAGCTTTACCAATATGAGAGTTTACTAAACTCATTAATTCTTTCTTTAATTCTCCTGAGAATGTTACACCATCTCGTAATACAACAAAACAATGACAAACTTCTCCTTTTACATCATCCGGTACACCAACTGCCGCTGCTTCTATTACATCATTATGTTTCACAAGAATAGATTCATATTCAGCAGGCCCAATACGTTTCCCTGCAATATTTAGCGTATCGTCTGAACGTCCTGTGATGATGTATTGCTCACCGTCATAAATGACCCAGTCCCCATGAACCCATTTATTTTCAAAGCGTGACCAATATGTGTTTACATAACGTTCATCATCTTCCCAGAAACTTTTCGTCATACCTACCCAAGGTTTTTCTAAACATAATTCTCCGACTTCATCTCGAATTGGTTTACCTTGATCATCAAGTACAACCGCTGCCATTCCTGGTAAAGATGCGTTAAAACTAATCGGTGCGATCGGCTTAATTAGGACATTCCCGAAAATCCCACCTGAAATTTCAGTTCCACCTGAATAGTTACAAATTGGTACTTTACCTTTACCAACTGTATTAAATAACCACATCCATGGGTCTGGATTCCAAGGTTCTCCTGTTGATGCGAATACTTCTAAACTCTTTAACGAGTGTTTATTTACATATTCATCACCTTTTGCCATTAATGCACGGATTAACGTTGGTGAAATACCCAGATGAGTAATTTCATATTTATCGACTGTCTCCCATAAGCGGTCTGCTTCTGGAAAGTCTGGGACACCTTCATACATAACCATTGTTGCGCCATTAATTAAAGAGCCGAATAGTAAAAATGGTCCCATCATCCAGCCCATATCAGTTACCCATAATACTCGGTCGCCTTGTTTTATATTCATTCCAAACCCTGCATCAAATGCAGATTTTAGCGGGAAACCAGCATGTGTGTGTACTGTCCCCTTCGGCTTACCAGTCGTTCCAGATGTATATATAAGCATTAATGGATCATCACTGTTCATTTCTTCAGCATGTATAAATGGTTTTTCTTTTTCTAACGTACTCCATGAAAAATCATAATTATGCGGTGTAAAATCATTTCCTGCATGACGAACAATTACCACCTTTTCAACAGTTGGACAATGTTCACAAGCTTTATCTACTTCATCTTTTAATGAAACAATTTTCCCACGGCGTGAAAAGCCATCTGCGGTAATAACCATTTTTGAACCAGCCGCTTGTACACGTGTCATTACTGCATCAGCAGCAAAACCTGAGAATATTGGTGAAATAATCGCTCCAATTTTCATTACCGCTAACATAGCAACAACTGTTTCAGGAATCATTGGCATGTAAATTGTTACACGATCACCTTTTTCAATACCAGCATGTTTCAAACCGTTGGCAACACGGCTTACCCAGCTGTCAAGCTCTTCATATGTAAATGATTTCGAAGTTCCGTTTTCCCCTTCATACATAAGTGCTGCTTGTGTTTTCGTTTTATCGTCTGCAAGCCAGCGAGATAAAGCAGATTCTACAACGTTACAAGTTCCCTCAGTATACCACTGTGCAAACGGTGTACCATTTTCTAAATCTAACACTTCTGTATATGGTTTCATCCACTGATAGCCAACTGCTCTCTCAGCTTCTCCCCAAAACCAAGCTGTTTCTTCAATTGACTTATTATAAAAAGCTTCGTAATCTTCATAGCCTAATGATTTCATCCAACCAAATAAACGCGTTTTTTCTTTATATTCTTCTGCTGGAAACCAAACTGCTTGTTTCAATGTTTTCCCCTCCTTGATTTTTTGAGCAAGAAAGCCCTAAATAGGGCTTTTAAACTGGATATACAGGATGTTTACGATCCGTGAATACTTGATATTTACTCATATACATTTCGAATCGTCCTTTTAGCTCTTCACGTAAATTGTTTGGATGAACAATACCATCAATCACCATCTCAGATGCTAAACGGTAAATATCAATATCTTTCTTATACTCTTCTCGTTTTTCAGCAATAAAGCTTGCACGCTCTTCTTCTGGTAAAGCTGCTATCTTATTTGCATATACAGCATTGACCGCTGCTTCTGGACCCATTACTGCAATAGAAGCTGTTGGTAATGCTAAGCAGCAATCTGGTTCAAACGCTGGACCTGCCATTGCATATAAGCCAGCTCCATATGCTTTTCGAACGACGATAGAAATTTTCGGTACAGTTGCTTCACTCATTGCAGAGATCATTTTTGCACCGTGACGAATAATTCCGGCACGTTCTACTTTTGTACCAATCATAAATCCAGGTACATCTGCAAGGAATAATAATGGAATATGGTATGCATCGCATAAATTTATAAACTTCGCTGCTTTATCAGCTGAATCGTGGAATAATACGCCGCCCTTCATACGCGGCTGATTTGCAATAATGCCAATTGGCTTACCATCAATGCGTGCTAAACCTGTAATTAGTTCTTGAGCAAATAATTTTTTCACTTCAAAGAAAGAACCTTCATCAATAATTCTGTTAATGAGATCTTTCATATTGAAAGGAGCATTTTGATTTTCTGGAATGATTTCTTCTAACGTTTTATCGAACTGTTTCGGTTCTTGAGGTGTAATCAAAGGAGTCTTTTCTAAATAGTTACTTGGAAAATAAGAAATATATTGTCTTGCTTGCGTAATTGCATCTTCTTCTGTTTTACATAAAACATCTCCGCATCCTGATACTGAGCAATGCATACGTGCTCCGCCCATTTCTTCTAAAGTTACCTTCTCACCGATAACCATTTCAGCCATACGCGGAGACCCTAAATACATAGAAGCATTTCCTTCAACCATCATAACAACGTCACAAAATGCTGGAATATACGCACCACCAGCCGCTGAAGGTCCAAATAATAAACAAATTTGTGGCACTTTACCAGATAATTTCACTTGGTTATAAAAGATTCTTCCTGCACCGCGGCGTCCAGGGAACATTTCAACTTGATCTGTAATACGCGCTCCAGCAGAATCAACTAAATAAAATAACGGTACACGTAATTTTTCTGCTGTTTCTTGAATTCGTAGAATTTTTTCAACTGTACGTGCTCCCCATGATCCAGCTTTTACAGTCGAATCATTTGCCATTACGCACGCAGTACGACCATGTATTTTACCAGTCGCAGTTACAACACCATCAGCTGGTAATCCAGTTTGTTCACAATTTGCAAATAATGCATCTTCCACATATTCACCATTATCGAATAAAAGAGCTAAACGATCTCGAACAAAAAGTTTCCCTTTTGCTTTGTTTTGTTCATGATATTTCGGTGCCCCGCCTTGCTTAATTGTTTCAACTCGTTCTTCAAATAAATTAGATTGTTGTTTTTGATCTAACATATTTACTCCCCCTTATACATTGGTTTGCGTTTTTCCTTGAATGCCTGTAATCCTTCTAATCTATCTTTCGTATGGATTACGCCCTCATACGCCTGTTTTTCCATTTGTAAGCCGGTATGTAAATCTACTTGAATTCCATTTGAAATTGCTTCTTTTGCTAATCGAACAGCAATTGGACCATTATTAGCAATTCGATCTGCAATTTCAATTGCTTTCTCTTCTAGTAAATCAGCTGGTACTACGAATTCTACTAAACCATATTCTTTCGCTTCTTGCGCCGAAATACGTCTTCCTGTATAAATTAATTCTTTCGCTCTACCGACTCCAATTAATCTCGGTAAACGCTGCGTACCACCTGCTCCAGGTATAATTGCAAGAGAAGTTTCAGTAAGACCTAGACTTGCAGTGTCAGAAGCAATTCTAAAATCACAAGCTAAGCTTAATTCAGTACCTCCACCAAGTGCGATTCCGTTAATAGCAGCAATAACTGGTTGTGGTAATTGTTCAACCATCTCCATAGTAGAACGAATCATACCCACAGCATGGCGAACTTGTTCTTCATTCATGTTTGCACGCTCTTTTAGATCAGCACCCGCGCAAAATGCTTTTTCGCCATCCCCTGTTAAAATAACAACGCGCGTATTTGATTCTTCGTTTATTTGAGTTAATATAGTTTGTAATTCTTCTAATAATGCCAAAGATAATGAGTTTGCTTGTCTTTCACGATTTAACGAAATCTTTACAACGTGCGGTGTAACATAGTCAACTGAAATGTTTTGTAATTGTAGCATCTTCTCACCTACTTATCGTTTTATGTTGAAGCGCTCTATACACATGACTCGGTAATTGGATATTTAATTTACTTTGAATGAATTGACTCGCTTTCAATAACTTCTCTTCATCAATATTCGTTTGGACCCCTAACTTATGGAGCATATGTACTAAGTCATCAGTAGCAACATTACCCGATGCTCCTGGTGCATAAGGACATCCTCCCAGTCCACCACAAGAACTATCAAATGTTGTAATACCATATTCTAATGACTTAACTACATTCGCCAGAGCCATTCCATACGTATTATGAAAATGCATCGCAAACTGCGAAGCATCATACTTCTGTAATAAATGTTCTAATACTTGTTCTACTTGTAATGGATTCGCTACACCAATCGTGTCACCGAGAGAAACTTCATAAATGCCGTATGAAAATAGTTGATTACATATTTCGTCAACTGCTGTGGCACTTATATCCCCTTCATAAGGACATCCAAATACAGTAGAAACATAGCCTCTTACCTTTTTACCTTCGAAAGTTGCCTGTTTTGTTATATCTTCAATTACAGCTAATGCTTCTTTAATAGATTTATTAATATTACTTTTATTATGAGATTCACTTGCTGATAAAAAAACATTCACCTCATCTACATTTTGCAAAAAAGCTCGCTCCAAACCATTTTGATTTGGAACAAGCGCTGCATATGTAACATTTGGATCCCTTTTTAGCTCAGAAAATACATCACTTGCATCTGCTAATGCAGGAACCCATTTAGGGTGAACGAATGAGGAAACTTCAACGTACGACAATCCCGCTTCTGTAAGTAGTTGAATCCATTTTACTTTATCTTTTGTGCCAACAATCTTTTTTTCATTCTGTAAGCCATCACGTGGCCCGACTTCTTTAATGACAGCAAAATTAGGTAGTTTCAATTCGCTTCCCCCTATATCTCCCTATTCAATTTCTAGTAATACATCTCCTTCATTTACAAAATCACCTTCTTGAACGCTTATTTTCATAACAGTTCCGGCTTCTTCTGAAATGATTGGAATTTCCATTTTCATAGATTCCAAAATGACGACATCCTGCTCTTCCTCTACTGTATCTCCTACTCCTACAACAATCTTCCAAACATTTCCTGCCATCGATGCATATACTTTCGTCATCATTTTTTCCCCCTTAATATTCATAAATCTTACTTTTTAACAAGTTGTTTCGTTACAAAACCCGTTGTATAAATACCACTTTTGAACACATCGTCTCCGAGTACTTGCAGTAACATTGGTGTGTTTGTTTTAATACCTTCTACTTTTAACTCTTCTAGAGCAATTTTTAATTTTGAAATCGCTTCTTCACGAGTTTCACCATGTGCGATTACTTTCGCAATCATTGGATCATAGAAAGGTGTAATCGTTACTTGATTCTCCAAAAAGTGATCAATACGTATATTTGTCGGTAACGTTAAATCTGTAATTTTCCCAGGTGATGGGAAGAATGTTTTCGGATCTTCTGCATAAATACGAGCCTCAATGGCATGACCACTACGTTTTACATCATCCTGTGTAAATGATAGCTTCTCACCATATGCGATAAGTAATTGTTGTTCAACTAAGTCTAACCCAGTAATTTCTTCTGTAACTGGATGTTCTACTTGTAATCTCGTATTCATTTCTAAGAAATAAAAGTTCTTTTGATCATCTACAAGAAACTCAACTGTACCTGCATTTGTATAACCAAGTGCTTTAGCAGCTTGTACAGCAACTTCTCCCATAGCCTTTCGTGTACCCTCATCTAAAAATGGTGAAGGTGCTTCTTCAATTACTTTTTGATTTCGGCGCTGCACTGAACATTCGCGTTCCCATAAATACACTGTATTACCATGTGTATCTGCTAAAAGCTGAATTTCAATATGATGTGCATCTGCTATATAGCGCTCTAAATACATTTCTCCGTTACCAAAGAAATTTTGCGCTCTTGTTTTATTACTTTCAAATGCTTTGGTGAGCGTTTGCTCAGTTTCCATCAACTGCATTCCAATGCCTCCGCCGCCCGCGGATGCCTTAAGCATTAATGGATAACCAATTTGTTTCGCAATTTCAATTGCTTCTTCAGCAGTTTCAATATTTGTAGTAATACCTGGAACTACTGGCACATCTGCTGCTTGCATCGCTATACGTGACTCAATTTTACTTCCCATCTTAGTAATGATTTCTTCTGAAGGACCGATAAATACGATTCCTTCTTCTTTACAGCGAATCGGAAAAGATGGATTCTCTGATAATAATCCGTACCCCGGATGGATTGCTTCAGCATTTGTCTTCTTAGCTATTTCAATAATTTTTTCAAGGTTTAAATAGCTTTCTTGGACACGTGGACCGCCTACTAAGTAAGCTTCATTTGCCAATTTTACATGAAGGGCATTTTCATCAGCCTCAGAATAAATAGCAACAGTGCGAATGCCAAGTTTTTGACAAGTTTTCATAATGCGAACTGCGATTTCCCCGCGATTAGCAATTAATATTTTTTGAAACATAGTGACCCCTCCTTTTTATCTACATCCTAAATGTCTTGCAATTACGAGACGTTGAATTTCAGAAGTTCCTTCACCAATTTCTAAAAGTTTTGCATCACGAATATATCGTTCAACTTCATATTCACGCATATAGCCATATCCACCATGAATTTGTACTGCATGATTTGCTATACGACTTGCAGCTTCAGATGCAAACAACTTTGCCATAGCCGCTTCTTTACCGAAAGGTTTATCGTTATCTTTTAACCAAGCTGCTTTATGTACTAAATTACGCGCTAATTCTACTTCAGTCGCCATATCAGCCAATTTAAATTGAATCGCTTGGAAATTAGAAATCGGTTTTCCAAATTGTTGACGTTCTTTCGCATATTGCAATGCACGCTCAAATGCAGATTGTGCAATACCTACTGCTAATGCTGCAATTGAAATACGTCCTCCATCAAGTGTATATAAGAATTGTTTAAATCCTTTATTTACATCACCAAGAATATTTTCTTTCGGTACACGTACACCATCAAGTACGATTTCACAAGTATTAGAAGCACGAACACCCATCTTATCGTAAGGGCTTGAAATCGTTAATCCTTCACTAGTAGTCGGTACGATAAATGCAGAAATACGTTTTTTACCATTGTCTTCAAAACCGTTGATAGCGGTTACAATAATTGTATTTGCATACTCTGCGTTTGTAATCCAGCACTTTTCACCACTAATAACATATTCATCGCCATCTAAAATTGCTTTCGTTTGTGTGCCCCCTGCATCAGATCCAGCATTTGGCTCCGTTAATCCGAAAGCACCTAACGTTTTACCTGACGCCATTGGAACTAAAAATTTCTGTTTTTGTTCTTCTGTACCGAAATAATAAATTGGAGAAGCACCTAATGAAATTGTTGCAGCATAGCTTAAACCTGTTCCACCACAAGCACGACCAATTTCTTCAACAGCTAACGCGTACGATAACGTATCGCCACCTGAACCTCCATACTCTTCCGGGAATGGGATACCTAATAATCCTAGTTCGCCCATTTTTTGAAATGTTTCATATGGAAATTCCGCAGTTTTGTCATAATATACAGCTTTCGGTGCGATTTCCTTTTCAGCAAAGTCACGTACCATTTCTTTAATCATTTGTTTTTCGCGAGTTAGAGTAAATTCCATTCCGCTACACACCCCTTATCGAATATTGAGTTTCGACAGCGTGCGAGTTTCTACTACAAACATTACTTCTTAAAAGACACGAATATTAGTTAGACAATTGCTATAATTCTGTCATAACTTAATTTTAAAACAGATTCTGTACCAATGCACAAAAAAATTCCTACATTGTTCTACAACAACATAGGAGGTTTTGTGTCGAATTATGTAATTTATTGTTTAATAATCTCTACCTTTTCCCGAATCAGAAATTTCTACTAACCCTTCAGGGTATGGCTCAAAATATGTTTGTCTTAATAAATACTTTTCATCAAATCGAATGGCCCATGATTTTAAAATTGTAAGCAAACTACTAAGTGGTATTTTCTTTTCTGCATATTTTTGTATCAGTTCTAGAAAATGATCTTTTTCTTGTTTTTTTAGCTTTGTTTTAAAATATCCGAAAATGTGCTCACATACATTTACATTCGATGTATAGCGAGGCGCGCGCATAAATAATTCATATAAATTCTTCTCATAGTTATCAAATACGACTTCCATTGTTTCATTTTTTTGATTTGCAATAATACGCCCTAATTCTTTTTGTTTCACCTGATTATATGCCATAAATAAATACTTATAATCTGATTGAAACGCTACGAGTTCTTTTATGTTTTTAGTATGTTTAATCATTTTGTAATGCGCGATTGTAAACAATCTTGTAAAGAAATGCTCTCTAATAATAAAATTCGACAATCTACCTTCTTCTTCAATTGGAAGATGCGAAAATTTTTTTATTACTGCTCCGCCAAATAATCCAGTTCCTTTTCCTTTTACTGGCCCTTTTTCAAAACCAGAATAGATTTTCACATCACGAGTTCCGCAACTTGGCGAACGATTCTTCAAAATAAAACCGTCAACTTCAGGTAATGTTTGTAAAAATGCATTTGAAAATTCATTCATTTTTTCAGTTACATCTTCTCGTATTGACGGCTGTACAAGCCTATTCGCTCCATTTTTTTCTACAATACGTATCGTTTCACGAGGAGTCCCTAAACCAATTTCTACTTCAGGACATACAGGTATAAATGTAACAAATGGCTGCAAGTTTCTAATTGTTAAATCTGGAACCATCTCTCCATTATAACGACAGGCATCAAATTCTAAACATTTACTTACAACAATTATCGGTTTAGCAAATTGTCGCATCACATTACCTCCGTGGCGTTAGTCCATACAATATAAATTGAATCGTATTTTCAATTTCCACTTCATCGTCCCATTTCTCTTCCGGCAATAATAAAAACCTCGTTAAGAGCAACCCTAATACAGCTGATAAAGTAAGACGTAATACGGAAGATGGCGGAAGTTCAATAATTTCCCCTTCTTCTTGAAACCTTGCAATCAGCTTTTTAAAATGTACAAGCAGTTCTGTTTCTATTAATTGTTGTATTTCACTTTTTAGTTCCGGCTGAAATGGTACTTCTTGAATTAATATTTTTATCATTGGAAAGTGCTTTTTAGCAAATTCAAATCTATTTCGAATTATTACTCTTAAAAGCACTTCATACGATTCATACTCTGTTTTAAATATTTCTTTTGCAAAGGCTTGTACGAAAAATGGTGCAGCGAACTTTGTTAAGGTCGGCATCACGACTGCAAACAATAAATCTTTTTTCGTTTTATAGTAGCGGAAGATTGTTCCTTCCGCTACACCAGCTCGCTTTGCAATTTCACTCGTTGAAGTTGAGGCGTACCCTTTTTCTCCAAACATATCAACAGCTGCCTCTAATATACGCATTTGACGTTCATTACGTTTATCAGTATTCGTTGCGGCAACTAATTCTTCCAGCCAATCCTTCTTCATTTATTGTGCTCCTTTTTATCATCATTATATTTTGCGATGTTTCTTTAATGCAAATACATTTCCTACTGCAAATAATAGTGAAAAAAGTAGTAATACAGTAAGATCTAATGCAATCTCTGTAAACCCTTGATTCCGAATCATTACTTGTCTCATAGCGTCAGCACCATATGTGAGTGGAAATAATTTACCTAACATTTGTAACCATGTATTCATGGATTCCATTGGAAACAACCCAGAAAAGAAGACTTGTGGCACGATAACAAGCGGTATAAATTGAATCATTTGAAATTCATTATTTGCGTATGCCGATAAAAATGTGCCTAATGTTAGTGCAGTTAAAGAAAGCATACATGTTATAAGTAGCGTTAGCCATATTGAGCCAGCTACATATAAATCTAAAATATAAACTGAAAAACTTACAATTATAATAGATTGTATAAATGCAAAGATTCCAAAACCAATAATATATCCTAAAACTATTTCCCATCTTCTCACTGGTGTGGACAATAATCTCTCTAATGTACCACTTAAACGTTCTCTTACAAAAGATACTCCGGACAATATAAATACAAAGAAAAATGTAAAGAAACCAATTAATACGGGACCAAGCCCATCGAACATCGTAATGTCTTTAGAGCCATGTAAATAATCCACTTCAGGCTTCATCATTGATACATCATTCTTCTCTGTACTCTTTTGCAATACTTGAAGTACCGCACGGTTTTTTGATGAATCACTGCCTTCTAATAGAAGATTCATTTTTCCATTTTCTAAATGAATTACTGCATCTACCTTTTGCTTTTCTAATTCCGAAATTGCTTTGTCTTTACTATATTCATAAATTGATGCCTCTTGATTTTTCATTACTTTTACTATAGGAGCAGGTACATCGACTACAGCAATATGCGGTATATAGTCTTTTTGTGTAAATACTAGCGACAATAACCAAAGTAATAACATTGGTGCCCCAAACATCATTGCTAAAGAACGCTTATCTCGAAAAAATTGACGAATGATACGGATGACTACACCATTAACTCTCATGATTCAATCACTCCCTCTAACATAAAGACATCTTCAATTCGTCCAGAAGATGTTTGTTTTTTCAATTCCTCCGGCGTGCCAATCGCAACTAAATTCCCTTCTCTAATTAGCCCTAGACGTTCGCAAAACTCAGCTTCATCCATAATGTGCGTTGTTACAATAATAGTTGTTCCTTTCTTTTTAAGGTCATAAAACTTCTCCCAAATCGATTTTCGAAGTAGAGGATCTATCCCAACTGTTGGCTCATCTAAAATTAATATTTCTGGTTCATGAAGGAGTGCTATCGCCAATGATAAACGTTTTTTCATTCCACCTGAAAAATGCTGTACTTGCTTTTTCATATGCTCTGATAATTGCACAAGTTCAAAAACTTCTACGATTCTCTCTTTCTTACGCTTACCTTTTAACCCATACATCGTTGCAATAAAATCTGCATTTTCATATGCCGATAGTTCTTCGTATAATGCATCAGCCTGAGCCATATAACCAATTCTTTTCATTTCATTTAGATTAGGCATGTTTGTATTAAAAACAATTACATCCCCTGTAGTTGACTCATTAATACCTGCAATCATTTTAATGAGTGTTGTTTTCCCTGATCCGGAAGGTCCAACCAAGCCAAAAATTTCTGCTTTTTCTACTTGCAGCGAAAGGTTATGCAAAACTTCTTTTTCCCAAATTTTTTTGATACATCTCGTAAAATAATTGAAGGTTGCTGCACTAAAAATCCCCCTTTTCTTTAAAATGAGTGAGTACTCACTTTTATTTTACTCTCGAATTATTATATGTCAAACTTTTCAAACATATATTTTTTCTGTTATTTACTAAATCAATGAAACAGAGTCGACATTAGAATATCTTTTCTTAAAGTCGACTCTGTTTCATTGTAAATTATTTGATTTTTGTTATGTTTTTAAATTTAAATACCTTCTAATTCTAGCAACATCTAAAGAATATTCGATCACTATTTGCTGTATTGGTAATATAACCGTTTCCGGATATAAATGTGCATATTGTAACGTTTCTGCATACTTTTCCAGCCGTTGTTCTAAATACTTTACAATTTGCTCAGGATGACTTACTAATAAAGACGTACTATAATAATGAATTTGTTCCTCGATCGCCGTATATTCTTCAATTTCAAATTCTTTATGCATTTGTACACCCCTTTATATTTTTAATATCGTTTAATAATAACTACTTTAACTCGACTAATTTTTAAGTTTTTTGATTATTTACACTATAACAAACTCAATAGGTCAAATTTTGTTACTTTATGTAACGTTGAAAAATTTTAACAAAATTGTAATGGAAACTTGTACTCAAGAAAAACTACCTTTAAATTATTCTCCTGAACAAAAAAGCCGTACAGATTAATTTAACTGCACGACTACAATCTCAGGTCTATTAAAAACTCTTTGCGGAATGATACTATTGCCTAATCCTCTACTAACTATCATAGACGTATTTTGTTGTTCATATAAACCCGCTGTATATTTGGGCAGTATTCCTTGATTAGGAGCAACTAATCCCCCGATAAAAGGTAACCGAACTTGCCCCCCATGTGCATGACCCGATAACACTAAATCTACTTGCTCATCAGCATATGCTTCTAAAAATTCAGGCCTATGGGATAATAATACATTATACCTATCTGGCAGCGTTTCAATTTTTGCTTTTACAATTGCATCTTTTACAATACTTCCTTCATCAATATCTCCAGTATTAAATTCCGGATCATCAATTCCTAACAAGTTTATTTCGTGTCCTCCCTTTTGTATTATTACATGTTCATTTCTTAAAACAGTGACATGCTGTTTCTTTAATTTTTTTCTAAACTGTTATATTTTCCTGACCATTTTTCATGATTTCCTGTCACAAAATATACCGGATATTCCTTCACAAGTTCTCGTATTACTTGCATACTCATTTCTGCATCGTACGATTTACTGTCTATTAAATCACCCGTAATAGCAATAATATCTGGATTTATGCTTTTTACTTTTTGAATTAAAACGTCTTGATTATCACCAAATTTTTTATTATGTAAATCTGAAATTTGTAGTATTTTATATCCTTTAAAAGAAGAGGGAATTTTACTAGAGGTTATTTTAACCTCAGTTATACTTATTAAATTGTTTTGTAAATATAAAAAGATACTAATGCCTACTAATATACCAATAATTAATATGATTCTTTTAATCTTCTTGTTCATACTTCCTCCTAAAATCTTAATCAGTACTACAGTTCACAATAAATATTACGTGCCCTTCGCATTCAGAATAACTGAAATTTTTTAATTGATTTGTAGTATTTGTTATAGTTTTTTACGCCACTTATAAAATTTTTCAATCGCATGCGTGTATGATGTCATGCTCATTTCTCAGTAATTTTATAGCAGATCACTGGAATCCCTTCATAATATTAACATTTATCTTACTTAGTTTGATAACTATATCATGATAATTCCTATAGTTTTTTATAAAAATATTGTGTACTTTTCTCGAAGTATATACGACATTTGATTACAAATATATTATTACCACTACGATTTTAATTTGTTTAAAACGTACAAAGAGAGAATTGAAACACTAAATTGCCTTATGAAAAGGTATTACTGTATTATTTGTTAGAAAATTGAAAAAACATGTGCAGATAGCTATCATTGTAAGTGCATATATAATTAACTTTAATTTTCTGACATAATTTCACATAATTCTTAAACTATTTTTTTGCGTGCATTATGAAATAAAATATTGCCCCATGTCAGTCTTTAAAAAATTATATATCATAACTTTAAGGGAGGAAGAAAACTATGAAGATGAAAAGAAAAATCATGATGACGACAGCACTTGCAGCTACATTGGCTACAGGTGCACTACCAAGTACATCGGTGTTTGCTGCTGAAAAAGAGGCTCCTATCCAACAAGAAGAGACACAGATGAGTATTCAACCATTTGCACAAAATAATTTGGAAACAGCAGTTAAAGCTGCCTTAAATGGTCCAGAAGTTAAAAAAATTAAAGTATTTGAGCATGAATTTAATGTAAAACCAATTGAAGTAGTAAATTTAGGTGGTGGTAAAACATATGTTAAGGGACAAATTTCTCATCATTTAAGTTTTCGTCCAGATGATCAATTTTATTATGAGTTTACAGTGCAAGATGGAAAGGTAATAGATAAGCCTGTATTTAATATTGATAGAGGTGGTTGGACACCTTTTGCCGCTCCACTTTTATCAATTCTTGCTGCGTATAATGGGATTCCAGTTAATCCAAATGATTTAAATGCACTTGGTCAACAGATTGGAAAAGTGATAGATGGAAGCTGGGAACATGCAGCCCAATCTATCGCAACTGTAGTTAGTTTAAGTTTTAATGAGTAGAATTTCTTAATTTTTGTTAGCCTAACAGAGTCCCATTTTTCATAAGTAACCTTGTTATAAAAAATTCTGAAACAGCTATAAATAGATTTTTACCACTCAGTCACATTATCTTGATTTGTTAACCACCTTATCATTCATTATATGTCACAAAATAGAAGTCTTTTTAAGACTTCTGTTTTGTTTGTATACAGTACAGCGGAAAGTTTGTTTTTTACCTATCTATGCTTCAATTCTTTAAGAATCCGTTTGACTATTAGATACAATTTATTACAACAAACTATTAAAATCTCAAATAACTTCCTACCCTATTTTGATTTTTTCAAACACAAAAATTCATTACTTTAAGAATGAAAACAATAGATGTAGTAAAAAATCATCTTGTTTTATTATATCTATTGTTTAAAAGTCAGGAGAGATAAAATGAACAAAATAAAAATGAGGAATTTTTTAAAATTAGTATCCTTACTTGTTTCACACTAGCAAGTTTAAGTACACCATCTACTATTTTTGCTGATAGTCATCCAGGTTATTCCTATGAATCCAATATAGGCTATCAAAACCCAGCATGGATGTCGAAAGTAGCAGATTCAACAAAATTGAGTGAAATATCTATTCCAGGGACTCACGGTACAATGGCTTTACATGGAGCAAGCTTTCTTGATGAAAATTTGACAAGAAATCAAACTATGAGTCTACCACAACAATTAAATTCCGGAATTCGATATGTAGATATGCGTGTTAAACGTGTAAAAGATTCTTTTGCAATGTACCATGGGATTGTAAATCAAAAAGCAATGTTTGAAGATGTATTAAAAGAGGCAATTCAATTTTTAAAAGATCATCCTACAGAAACAATTTTAATGCGCTTAAAAGAAGAAACTACTCCTGAAAGTGGCTCACTATCATTCGAGGAAATACTTAATAAATACAAAGACCTTAATTCTTCCTATTTTTGGGATCCGAGTTCTGTACCAACTTCAAAAAAAAATAACCCTACTCTAGGAGACATCCGAGGGAAAATTGTAATCTTACAAAACTTTACAGCCTCTCAGCAATATGGTATTAATTACGATAGCTTAAATATACAAGATACATTTGAAATTGAAAAAGGACCAGACGGAATGTATGAAAAATGGAATGCGGTGAGAACCCACCTTCAAAATGCAAATAATAATTTTAACAATGATAAAATCTATCTTAACCATTTTAGTGGCACAGGTGGTGCTGCTGCATTATTAAATAATGTTTATCCTTGGTTTGTTGCAAGTGGTAAAGAGAGCAGAAATACTGATAGTAACCCCAAGATGATTCAAAAAGCTACAACTAATGCGTGGGAAGATTTCCCTCGTGATATAAATGGTCAAGTATTTTATGGTGGAATGAATACACTTGGGACCGAACTCTTGCAACAAGGTGGAATTAAACATTCTGGTATTATCGCAGCTGATTTTCCTGGTCCAGGTTTAATTGATAGTATCATTAAATTAAACGGTATACATTCGAATGAAAAAGAAATATTAATTTCGCAAATTTCATCCGAATCTAGCCCTTTATCCGGACAACAAAATCGATCCAGTCAAAACTTTAAAATTGATAGTTTACCTGTAGGTACTAAGGAATTAAAATGGATTATTGAGCCTTCAGAAAAAGATCATCCTTCTGCTATCTCCTTCAATGTAATGATTGACGTTTCCCTAGGTACAGATTCTACTCGTTGGAAAAATATTTCACATGGATCTAGGACTGAAGCTTATACGAATGCTAAATATTATATTGCAAGCCCACTTGGTGCCACTAATAAATTTACAGTGAAAATATACGCTATTACAAATTAAAAAATAAAGAATCCCAATGGAATTCCTTTTTGATGGAATACCATTGGGGTTCTTTAATAATTTCATTTCGTATATATTGGGATGAAGAGTAAAAATTGCCCCCCTGTTCCGGTATTGCACATAGAATAAGTGATAACTACCCTTTTCCACTTATCATTTATTTAAAACTGGCTTCCAAAGCGATAGTGCAAAAATCCAATTTGGATCGCCGTTCCCTTGATAACTTTGAATCGCTTCATACACTTTCCCCTCATGTACTACTTTATCACCTTTATTGTATGCTTTTCTTGCATCCCATTTTTCATAAGTAGAGTCCTCTAGTTTGGTTGCTACAGTTAAAACATCACTTCTACTAGACTCATTTCCAGCTAAATCAACCGCCGTCACTACATATTTATACGATGTATTAGTTTTTAAATCTTTATCCATAAAGGATGTATTATCCGCTGTCCCAATTTTATTCATAACCCCAGTGCTTTCTCTATATACAACATAATGATCAACACCTACATTATCTTCAGACGCACTCCACATCAAATCAACAGTTGTCGCTGTTGTACCCATACTATGTAATCCTTTTGGTTGAGTCGGAGCCTCTTTATCTGGAGTTTCATTTGTTGTCTTAACCTTTAGTTTTTCACTTTCTTTTGATATGTTTCCAGCAGCGTCTAATGCCTTTATTGTATAGGTATATTCCGTATTTGCTTTTAGTTTTTTATCAGTAAAAGTTGTACCTGGTACCGTACCAATTACTTCTCCATTACGTAACACTTGATATTCTTTTACGCCTATATTATCATTTGAGGCCTTCCATGTTAGTTCAACACTATTGGCAGAAACTTTAGACGCATTTAATCCAGTTGGTTGACTTGGAGCTACTGTATCGGGAGCTTCATTATTTACTAGATTTACATCAATTACATTATAAAACGCATTTGACGTATCTGCTACATCCCATACAGCTAAAATAACATGATAACCATTGCGATCAGTTGGTACATTAATTGTATGTGTTAAATTATTTGATGCTGCCGAACCATCATGTTTCACAGTTCCAATTGGTTCTAATTCAGCACGTGTTAATGGTTTATTAGGATTCCATCCCTTTTTGGTAATGTAATAATGCCATTTACTTGTAGAATGTGCCGCTGTGTATTTCCATGTAAATGTATTTGCTCCCCCCTTTATTGTGTTTTTGAACCAGCGATTTGATGTTTGTTGGTCAAGAATCCCTCCAAACAGTCCTCCTGCCGAAGCGATTTTCCCATCAATCGGTCCACCATCTGGGAATCCTTTAGGTGCTTCTAGACTTTGAGGTTCGTACATTACATTTCCACAATTTAAATTTAATGCTCCATAATTCTGACTACATAAAGCAGCACGACTACTCGGCTTTTCAACAAACCCATGTGCATATGCACTTTGAGGAATCATTGTAATTGCCGTCACCCCTACAGCTAAAACACAAGCACCAATTCCTTTTTTACTTTTTCTTAATCTTTCTAACTTAAATGTTAATTTCAAATTCATACTTGTCACCCCAATATATTATTTATGCTAATATAATAGCAATATAGGGATAAACGAACAAATCACCTACTAATATATTAATAGTTCAATAACATAAACACATTTAGTTTATTTATTAACCTGATATGGGGCTAAATTAAGCAAATTAATTCTATTTTGTAACATTATGTAGTAAAGAGTTTATAAAAAACCAATAAAGATTCACAAAAAATCCAAATATCGATTACTTAATTTTTTACACCCACACCCCACACGATAACTACATTATTAAGCAGGTTTCATGATTTATTACATTCTCTCGCCACCTGACAAAATCAGATCAAAAACATATCCCTGCATATTATCGATTAGTTCAACCACATCTGGATTTTTATCGTTGCTCAGCGACCAATTGATTGACACCATTGCGTTTGCTGTATACAACTGAGCTACAAAGTCAATCGGCACACTTACTTCAACCTGCTGCTCTTTCAAATAGGAATAGCAGGCATTATATAAAATGGATTCTAATTCTAAACGTAAATCCGCTGAGGGAACACGTACATGGAGTAAAGTTGCAACCTCTTTTTTTCGCGCTGAGATCTTATCGGTTATCATATTAATAGCTTGAGCCACATTTCCATTCTCTATTAATGCGAAACGAAATTCAATTTCTTCCTTGAACCAGCAGACATAATTTTGCACTAATTTTTCCAAAAGATCATATTTATCTGCAAAATGGCTGTAAAATGTGGACTTACTCACCATAGCATGTATGCAAATATCTTTAGTTGTAATTCGCCCAAACTCTTTTTCGTTCAAGAGGGTAATAAGTGTATTAGAAATATTTTTCTTCGTTTTATAAACACGAACATCCTCTCCCATTAATAATCAATCTCCTTCCCAAAGTTGCTTATCAAACCATTTATATCCTTATGGTTCGATTTCGTACTTCTTCCCCTTTCCTGCTTGTTGTTTCTTTAATATACTTCTCTTATCCTTACCTTGTAGTCAAATATAAGGAGGGATTTTATGTTTAAACAGTATGTAAACAACGAACAGTTCAATTTGCAAATTAACCGTTTTTTCAACGATTTCTATCAAGACGATGAGCGGGCAAATCAGGATTTGCAAGCCATCATCCCAAGACTTACAGACACGGACAGCTGGTATAACACTTGGATAGAATATGCAGCAATGCGGGAGCATCAGAAAGACTTCGATCTAGCTTCGGTTTATTATCAGGCTGCCGAGTTTTATATGGAATCATCCGATCCAAAAAAAGAAAAAGTGTACCAAAAATACCGTGAAACTTTTTATAAGGGCTTTCATGACTTTGAGTATGAAACCTATCAAATTCCTTATGAAGATTCCTATCTTCCTGCAATCAAATTCATGACACCAGGCGCATGTAATACACTACTTTTCTTTGGAGGCTACGATTCCTACATGGAGGAAATGATGAAGATGATGAACTACCTCATAGGAATCAATTATAATATTATAGTTTTTGATGGACCTGGACAAGGAACAGCACTGAAAAACGGCTTAAAATTCATCCACAACTGGGAGAAGCCCGTTTCCACAGTCATTGACTATTTCAAACTTGACCGTGTTAGTATTCTCGGAGCTTCTTGGGGCGGCTACTTGGCAATGCGTGCCGCCGCTTTTGAAAAACGAATCGACAAAGTCATCGCCTTTAATATTTTTTATAGTGGCCTTGATGCACTCAAGATGCGCATGCCGGATAATATCTGGAATAAATTGACCACGCTTCTGGCTACTAATGAAGCTGACAAAATTAATACCATGTTTAAACAAATGATGGCTACCAGCATCGACCTGAACTGGAAAGTTAAAAAAGGTATGGAAAATACAGGTGAAAAAACGCCATTTAACTTACTTAAAAACTTTGAAAAACATACGATGGCAGGAATCGGTCAGTTCATAAATCAAGAAGTATTGCTCCTGGCTGGTGAAGACGATCAGTACGTTCCAATTAGCCGATTACCGCAAATCGAATCGGAGCTATGTAATGCAGCCTCCATCACTTCTGTAGTTTTCACTAAGAAAACTGGTGGTGAACAACATTGTCAGGCTGGTCATCGTCACTTAGCTTTTGATGAAATTAAAAGATTTTTGCGACATAACTTCTAGTGAATAATATCAAGCATTTTAGCACTTTCAAAATTTTTCATATACTAACACATTAGAACATGGTGACTATCGTGACACTCCTCAAAAAAACTGATATTTTGTCATAAAAGAAATCCCCCACTTATTTGTGGGGGGATTATTCTGTGCTTTACTTATAATGATATGTGTGAAGTTTTGTTTATTTACAAACCTAAAATCCCTACAATCTGACTCGCCTTTAAATTAGTAATATAATTGTACATCTCTAAGCCTTTTCTTTCAGCCTTTAGCACCTTGCCTCTCATTTTCGATAAATGTTGGGAAACAATAGATTGTGGAATTTTTAAAAGCTCCGTCAATTGTGTAACATTACATTTTTTATACTGAATTAACTCGTTTATAATTTGCAATCGAATTGGATGTGCCATTATTTTTAACATATCTACATCCTCTTCAGTTATTACACTCTTTTTCATTTCACTTTTATACATTGTCATAAGAAATTCTCCTTTATTATCCGTGCATTTCCGCACGTCTTTTAATTAGAAGTATATTCTAAAATTATTACGGTTTAATATTCTTATTTTTTGGTATATTGAAGTTTATATTTTCAAAATAATATAATTTCAGAAACGCCTTACACACATATTGTAAAATTCCAATATGCGATTCATACGAACTTAATATACGGTTTAAATGAATCTTATATAATGAATCTCACTTCACTATGGAGACACTGTTGAAACGTTACTTCAATAACTCTGTAGGAAACTTATAAACAACTAAAAAAGGACACACCTATAGCATATGTATGCATAGGTGTGTCCTTTTCTAAGATAAATTTTAGAGTATTAACTTCTTTTATCCCATCGTATAAGATAACTATTTAAATTTCAAAATATATAGTATAGAATAGGAACATTCGCTATATTTATGTATGAAAGGATTTTCGGAAATGGACTTGTTGCAAATCATGAAAATGGAAAATTTAATTTGGACTATTGAACATAGTAGTGACCTCTCAAAAAGGTTTTACATAATAAAATTTTTTGATAGAGAAAATACAATTAAGCCAATTGAAACATTAGAATTTGGAAATAGAAATATCGACAAATTTGAATGGGTGTTTATTAATATATTTCCAAGGGTAGTAACAACTTATGTCCCTTCCACTGGAAGGAAACCTGATGAATCATTAATAGATACAACTAGAGAAAACAGTAAAGAATCACTTATTTTACAAGGAATACGAACCTACACCAAGTTTTGGTCATGTTAACCCCCACCCTTCTATAGCAGAAAATATAATTTTGCATAAAATGTGTTTTTTTGAGTTAAGGTGAATTCTATATGTAAATTCTTCTGAGAGTTTCATTCACATTGTATTGTTCGTTATTTGAAGAACAAGGAGTTTTTTATAATATACGATATATCAATTTTTAAAATGTATGCTTATACTTATTTTTTTAGGCATTTTATTCTCTTAAGAGCATCCACGCAAATAGATGCTCTTAAGAAAATAAAAAAGTAGTACGCATGAGATTGAATGAATATTAAATAAAACACTTTGGATCTGGAACTTACCTTACACTTTGTTTTATATACATAAAGAAGAGTAGAATATCCTTTTTTATTTTTAGATTTGCCTACTAACACTTCAAACAATCTATCAGGACGTTAAGTAGTGAATAGTTCAATTTTAGGGGATTGTTTTAATCTCTACTAATTTAGCAGAAAATTCAGTTCCACATTTAACCTTTTTAAATTCTAGATGATTAAATCCTTGATTAGCGCCTCATCGGTTGAATCAAAAAGGGTATGCACTTTAATACACCTAGTCCAACAAACGTAAATATTACTCCTACCAAATCAAACAAAAAAATTTGAGTAGCCCCCTATTTATTGCACTAATTATAACTAGAGCTAACCCTTTTCCTTTTCTTTAAATTCCTACTTTAACTAGAACATACGGACGTTAAGTGATATGAATTCATTTTATAATGGGGGGATTTTTCACCTTTTCTAAACAACTTATTATATTATTTTTATCTAATAAGGCACAGAAACAAATTAAAAAACTTTAGTGCTCCTGAAAATCTCTTGAGGAAAAACGTTTTTAGGGTGAAACGTTTTTCAGGGTACTTTTATACTGACTCTTTTCCTTAAAATGTTTCTGTACCTAATATTTAAATTAACTTATGTCAAAATATTTCGCAATACAAGCGCTAAATGCTACATGGATATATAGAAAATGACACTTTTTATGAGCATACCCCATCAAATACTTATATTAAATATAGAAAGTCACCTTAATATTATTAAATTTGTTAAATTAAATAATGAAAATGGAGAATACTAACTTTATAATTGTCACAATTTAATTTATATATCTACTCTTTTATTACTCGTAAAAATCATTTGATAATTCCTTCAATATTAATTTATGAAATGCAGAGACCATCTAAAGCAACAATTTTCTTACATTAGATTGTTTTTCTATTTAATTTATTTTGTCGAAAAAAGTCGATATTTTCATATTTTTTTCATTTAATTATTGTACATTTGCACATTTAGTGTTAGGATTATGCCTATTCAAATTAGATCCTATTGATTCCTCTTTAAGATTTCTTTTATTTTATTTGTAGAAAATTAGTTACTTTCTAGTAAATTCCCAGCAATAATACAGCAAACTACACTAATAATAATTCTAAAATTATATTTTTCATCTCGTAAATTCATAAAAAGGAATTTACGTCAAACTATATTTTCTATCTGTGTATATTCATTCTTTATTCAAACATGATTAATCATAAGTTCTAACTCGTTAATCAAATTTAAATAAACAATTTTGATTCTAAAATAAGTTCAAAATCAAAATAAATATATTGTTATTTCAAAATAATGTTGTAAACTATCTTTAGAATGGAAAGATTTATGTAACAGCATGTTAAGGGGTTACAGGGGGAATAAAAATGAGAAATTTTTTCGATGACAAGTATAAAAATATTGAATTAAAAAAGGAGACTATTAAATATAATCAGTGAAATTAAAGTGAATTAAAAGGAAAATTAGCTGCTTATCAGGAACAAAATCCTGATATATTTACTAGCTTAGAAAAAACCATACCACTTCATTACATAAAAAACTTTACTACTACCTATGAAGATATAAAAGTCCCAAATAAAAGATTAAAAGAACTTATTTTAGATGATATAGTACCTCAAAATATTTCGGAAGATGCTATCTTTTGTTTTTATCAAACACTTACTTTTGTACATAAGAATTCCTGTGATTTATTAATCAATCCAGAGACTATACAGGAATTACATTTTCAATTAATACATTACATTACCTCTGACAGTGCCAAATGGCGCGAAAAACCGTTTACTATTCCAGGTATTCCTGAAAACGGAATGCACTTAAATAGTTACCGCATTCTTCCACATGAGCTTATTCCACAAGTAATGGAACAATTATGTGATCAATATAACTCATTAAATTCTAGTAAGGGCCATCATTCACTTTTATTAATAGCTCGTTTTATATTTAATTTTTATTGCATAGTCCCTTTTAATCAGGGTAACGGCAGATTGGCGCTTATGTTAATGCAATTGCTATTAATTAAGAGTGGAAATACATTTGTAAAATATGTATGTCTGGATAAATACATTAAGAAAAATGAATCTGAATATTACAATTCGATTTATAAATCTTCGGTAAATTGGTACTGCGAGGAACATAATAGTAGCTTTTGGTTAAAAACGTTTTTAACTATTATATTAGAGGCGTACAAAGATCTTCATAATACAGTTCTAGATTCTATATGTAAGCATACTAAAGTGGAGAGAATTCAGGATTTTATCCTTAAACAAAAACAACCCTTTACTAAGGAGTGTATTCGTAACACATATCCAGACATAGCAGAGAGTACAATCAGTAAGGCTTTAAATTCCTTGCAATTGTTTGGCCATATTAAGCTAGTGACAAAAGGAAGAAATGCTAGTTGGATTAAAGTTTAACTATACTTGTAAAACACTTACAGTTCAAAAAAGAAAATTATAACTTTATCATTTAAATTCATGCCTTTGGACTCTTATTCATTGAATTTCACTTTAATATATTAAGCTATTATTACTAATTTAGTTATTTCTAATTCCTACAAAACGTTTTATAGGAATATTTGTCGAAAAAAGTCGCATTTTAATATTTTTTCTTTATTTTCTGGTTGTAAACGTTTCATTTTCGTGTTACCATCTTAATCAAACAATAGATGGTAATAAAAATGAAAATATTTCTTTCCCTTAGAAACATATAAACGTACGGTCATATCAAGAAAATAAGGCCAAAGGAATATTTGATATCTATCCAAATTACCAATAGGAATTTTGCTGCATTAACTTTCTGTTATTTCAGAATAAAACTTCACATTTTGTCCCTAAACAAAATTTGTTAGCGTGCAAAATTCAAATACACTAAAACACCCAAATAAATGAAATGTCCTTTTTTATTGAGCATTGAGGTATGAAAAAATAATTCTTCCTACAAAATTCAGCTGAGTAACATAAAGACATCTAAATTACTACCTTTATCGCCATCTATTGTTGACAACATATTTACCAACTATTAAAAAGAACCTATCAAGGGTTCTTTTTTATTATAATCATTCAAATTTCACTTCTATCTTGATACTTAGATTTCTACACAAATTACATCTACTTTTTTACTCTCAATTATTGAATTTATAATATAGTACTTCAATTTTAGTTATTCTTGATCTCAATCCGTTTAAATTAGTGAATAAAATTCAAAC
>NZ_JAEKEO010000015.1:0-12096 GCF_016651075.1 Bacillus sp. TH19
ATTAACCTGGTCAAGAAAGACCGGAACACATATTCAAAAACGTAATCGTTTTGAATATTGGCAAGGAAGTTATGGCTTTAGATAGCATTGAATGAGAGCATACAAATCCATGCTTATTTCGTAATTTCTATACAACAAATAAAAACCACCCTATTTGGATGGTTATATGTGTGCTTGTTAAATATGAAACTTCATTAAAGAATATGGAGGTTTATTGAAGTTGGTCGGATTCTCTAATAATAATATTGTGTTAAAAAGCCTAACTTATAATTTTATAAGTTAGGCTTTTATGCTATCTATAAGAAAAAGTTATAGAGACTCATAATATTTTATAATTTAACCTTTTGTATTTAAACAAGTAAAATAAAAGCAACAAGTGCATACATTAAGGAGGTTTTTTGATAGTGACAGAAACTATAACATTTAGGATTGCAACGGCAGATGATTTAGATGAAATTGTAAAAATGCTTGCTGATGATGTTTTAGGAAATAAAAGAGAGCGCTATGAAACACCACTCCCTGATAGTTATATAAGAGCATTTCATGCTATTGATTGTGATCCAAATAACGAGTTGATTGTAGCGTGTGATGGGACGGAGATTGTCGGTATTCAACAAATTACATTTACGCCTTACATTGTACGTCAAGGGGGTTGGAGAGCTACAATTGAGGGTGTACGGACAGCCTCATCAAAACGTGGTAAAGGTATAGGAAGTAAACTTATTAAATGGGCTATTCAACGTGCTAAATTACGGGGATGTCATTTAGTACAGTTAACAACAGATAAAGAACGACAAGAAGCTTTACACTTTTATAAGAAATTAGGTTTTAAAGATTCTCATGAAGGATTAAAACTCTTTCTCTAATGAATATAGCTATTTATATATCTAAAAGACGTATATTGTAAGGTTAATTAACTATAGGCTTCGAAAATCATGGTAACTATCACTGTATTAAATATACAAATTGACACATTGTCTTTCATATAAATTACGTCACTTCAAAAGGTGTACCTTTTGATACGAAAATAAGCAAGTTAATGTTCTCTTTTATGAATGAGAATATTAACTTGCTTTTTAGGTTTTTGTAAAAGATATTTATAGTTTTATTTTATTGATAGCTTTATAATATAATATACAAATTCTCCACCTGTTTTATAATTCAAGCATCTACTATTAGGAAAAGATAATATTTTACAATTAATTTACAGCATAAATTTTGTCCATCTTTTAGACGATATGTATTTTGGAGGAGGTTAATTTGATTTTTTCAAAACTCATTGATCGATACGCCTTGTATGATTTGCACAAAAAAAGAAGTGTAAAGTTCCAGTATACTTCTCTTTCTAACACCTCACTATATATAAAGGACATAGAATTTTTTTATAAAGTAAAACCATCTCATATTCATTTTAACATTAAGCATTTAAAACAAGAAAAGGAATACATGGTTGGACAATTCAAATATAAAAGCTCGGTTCAATCTGGTGATTCACGCAACGATTCTGTCACTGGGGAATTATTTTTACATAAAAATGAAGATGCACCTCATGTCATCTTTGTTCACGGTTGGAGAATGGATTCTAACGAACGTGTAAAAAAAATATTCCACGACCATATGACCAACTTGAAGTGGAATATGTATTATTTCACTTTACCATATCATTTTGACAGAAAACCGAACCAATCCCTATACAGTGGAGAGTACATGGTAAGTGCCAATGTTGAACGAACTGTAGAAGCAACTAAACAAGCGGTAGCTGATTTACGAACTTTGATCAAATGGATTAAAGCAAATAAAAATGGTCCCTTGATTTTAATAGGAATCAGTTTAGGTGGAGTTATTACTAACTTAACATCTCTTGTTGAACCAGAAATTGATGTGTTAGCATCCATTTTCTACGCGAATCGACTCTCTTATTCAATTTGGAAGACAAATCCAGGTAAATTTATTAGAGAAGACTTGGAACATCATGGTGTTACGTATGATGATTTAATAGCTTATTGGAAAATCACTGAACCGAGTCAAGCGTTACCAAAAGTAAAAAAAGAAAATATTTTATTAATTTCAGGTAAGCACGATCTATATGTGCACTCTGAGGATACGGACTATTTGTGGGAATCCTGGGAAAGACCTACGCGATATATTTATACATGTGGACATGCCGGGATTGTTCTTAAACGTAAAAAAATTGCAACTGATACTATCAATTTTATTCAGAATCGATTGAACTCCTCACACTTCCCCAAAGACATGCCTTAAATTATGAGATTACTAAGTAGGGGTAGTACCAACATTCGTACGCTAAGATTCTTTCAACATAAAGATTATTGATAACTTGTACGTGTCGGTAATGTTGGTGTTATTTTAAATACAAAGAGCATGTTTTAAAAAATGATAATAACATGCTCTAAACTTATCTATTTATTTTAATTTCTTAAAGATGTCTACAGGTAATATTGAAACATCTCATGTATTAAAAAGTGTTTTCTGCAGTGCTTTTATGTATCGATCTGCTGACTTTTGAACAGCAAGGTCCGCATGCTTTGACACGACTCGATGAAAAGCATTATAAATACGGTTGAATGGTAGCCCTTTTACTTTATCCATCATCTCTCTTACTTTACTAGCAGGAAGTAGAATCAGATTTGGATAACTGTGATATCTTTTTTATGATTTCTACCTTTCCAGTGTAAAACAGTTCCTCCTTTAAAATGACCTCCAATACGATTTAAAGTAATGCCATTTGTTAATTCAAAAGACTCGCCCGACCAAAATTTTTTTTGTTACCTGGACGTACTACCCATTCTTTTTCGTCTTCGTGGATGTAAATAGGTGCATTGAATGTATCGACCCATTCAACGTGTGTAGAATAATAATGAGGATGAGAAAGGGCTATACTCAAAATCCCTTTGATTTGTTTTTGGATGGTAAAACATGTTTCTCTACTCTTTCATATAGAGTAAGCAATTGCTTGATAAAAGAAAATTTCGGTACTAACCAATACGAAAATAACGCTGCAACACATCCTATTAAAGCCCCTATTGCAACATCAAAAGGATAATGAACCCCTACCCAAATACGAGAAATCGCTACACAAAATGCAAGTATAAGCCATAACCATCCAGTCTTTTTACGAACAAGCCAAAATGAAAAACAAATCGAAAAAAAGATAATCGTATGGTCACTAGGAAACGAATTATCTACAGCATGGTCAACAAGTTTATTAATATCAGGCAATACTGCAAACGGTTGATAATTCAAATGAAATTCCCCTGCTATTTTTCCAATCACCTCTGCAATCATAAAAGCAGCCATCGCTTGAATAATCATCATCCTACTTTTTCTGGACCCGGTAAACCAATAAGCTATAATAATTAAACCAAAAATATATACCATATATTCTGCCAAAAATACCATGGCTGAGTTTAGAAATGAATATTGTTTACCTAAATCATTAATTGCTCGAAAAATATCAATATTGAATTGAGAAAAAGACATTTTCCAATCCCTCCTTTAAAGTAAGGTGTTTAACTGATTGCCATATACTTTCATTACATGAATAGTTTTGATTATTGTAATCATCTAAAAATATCAACCTCTTATGACATCACTTTCTTCTTTTTCACTATAATAAAAAAAGAAAAAGGAAAACATCGAACTCTCTTACAAACATTCGTGCTTTCTTACAGTTTTGTCATTTTCTCGTCATTTTGTAAATGGATTCATCGTCTTGCCTTTCGCTATTTTCAAAAACTCTTGTAACTCTCGGTTTATATCGGTCTTTCGGTATGCAACGGCTAGTTCCGCAACAATTTTAGAATCGCATATTTCTTTGTAAACAACTTCTGATTGATATAATTTATTTGCAGACACCTATCCTCTGTTAATTAAATAAGAAAAGTTCATTTACACTACCTATACCTGCAACTATGGATACTTTAATTACAGATTAAAAAGGAGAAGAACCTGGATAAGTTCTTCTCCTTTTGTTTATTGTTTTTATTAAATTGTAATATAATTACAGTATGTGAAATTATATTACTTTAACTTTAAAAGCGAAGTGAAAACAACCTTCACTTCGCTTTTTTCATTTGCAATCCCTATTCAATTTGCTTAATTCAGTATATACTTTCACATTATTTGCTTTTATTTAATCGGTTTCTCTGTTTTTAAAACTAGTGAACTTAATGCAGGAACTTTAATTTTATTGTCATGGACAACGTAAAGTGTTTTACTTCCCGCCTGATTCTCGTTTACTAGCACTTTCCATGGACCTTTCGATGGAAGTGTTATGTCAACGGCTTCCCTATTTGCATTGTGAGCCACCATAAAGTATTCGCTTTTATTCCCACTTCCCTTTCCATCTATTGTATAAGCTACAACATTTTTGGGAACATCGATAAAAGCTACATACTTTTTAATTTGCTCTGCAGAAGTCATACGAAAAGCTGGGTATTTTTTGCGTAAATCTATTAAGCCCTTCATATACTCTACTTCATTATTAAATGCTGTACGGCGTAACCAATCCATCTGGTTAATAGAATCAGGAGATTTGTAACTATTATGATCACCATATTTTGTGCGCATAAACTCTTGTCCTGCATGTAAGAATGGAATACCTTGTGATGTTAATAAAATAGAAGAAGATAATTTATGCATTTGTTTTCGCATTTCTTCACTGTCACCTGAATTAGTCAACTCAAGTTTATCCCATAAAGTATGATTGTCATGTGCTTCCACATAAGTTAGCACCTGCTCCGGATCTTGATAAGTAGACGAATTTGTATCATAGTCAATACCGGCTGTAACGCCTTTTTTAATACGGTCTTCCATGTTTTCCTTTCCATTTACAAAGCCATTTTCTTTCTCCTCAAATACACTCCCTTTCAATCCATCACGTATATTATCGTTAAAATGAGCAATTCCATTCATTTTCTCCGCATTTTTTTGATTTGCTTTCAATTCAGCTGCAAGAGGTGTATTTAAATCCCAGCCTTCTCCATGCAGAATAATAGAAGGATCAATTTGATTAACAGCTTTACGTATCTCATTCATCGTTTCATAATCATGAATACCCATTAAATCAAAACGGAACCCATCTAAATTGTATTCTTTTGCCCAGTATGTGACGGAATCTACCATAAATTTTCTCATCATCTTTCGTTCTGAAGCGGTATCATTCCCTACTCCAGTTCCATTTGCTAATGTTCCGTCTTCATTATAACGATAATAGTAACCTGGAACTAACTTATGAAAATTTGATTCAGCGGCATTATACATATGGTTATATACTACGTCCATCACAACACGAAGATTATTATCATGCAATGTTTGAATCATTTGCTTTAATTCAGTTATTCGAACAGTTGGCTCAAAAGGATTTGTAGAATAGGAGCCCTCTGGGACGTTGAAATTTTTCGGGTCATATCCCCAGTTATATTGTGGTTCATTTAAATTCTCTTCATTTACTGAAGCATAATCAAATATCGGTAAAAACTGAACGTGAGTAACACCAAGATCTTTCATATGATCAAGTCCTGTTTTTACACCTTCAGGCCCTTTTGTTCCTTTTTCTGTTACACCTAAATATTTTCCTTTTTGCTTAATACCACTTTCAGGTTGAATGGAAAGATCGCGTACATGCAATTCATAAATAATAGCATCTTCCGGATTTTTAAATTTTGGCTTTTTATTTGCTTTCCATTTTTTCGGATTTGTTTCTTCTAAATCAACAACTGCACCTTTATCTCCATTTACAGAAGCAGCACGCACATACGGATCAACCGCTTCAGTCCACTTATCCCCAATTTTCACCTTATACGTATAAAAGAGACCTTTTTGGTTCCCTTTAAGTTCTGCTTTCCAAGTTCCCTTTTCACCTTGCTGCATGTTTATTTCAGTACCTATTTTATCGCTCCATTTTTTATATGTAACTAACTTCGCTTCACTCGCAGTAGGAGCCCATAAACGGAACTTTGTATGTTGCGGAGTATATATATTCCCTAAATCATTACCACCATAATAAAATAAATTATCAAATTCCTCGCTACGAATGACTTTACCGATTTCAGTATTCGCATCAGCTAAGTTTACTATTTTAACTTTGTATGTTTGTTTTAAATCAATTTTCTGTTCCGTAATTATTTTAACCTTATTAGTAATATCTCCACTATTTTTATCATAAGGACTAATTCCCTTAATTTTAACGCCTTCAATTTCAATTTTCTGTTCCTTAATATTAAACGGAATATTAGTATTTATAGTGATTTCATTAAAACTATCAATAGTAGCTTTTTGAATAGAGAGATCAGAAGAAGGCTTAGAATCATATACTTTTTCATCACCCGAAAGGATCCATACTTCAGCACGACCATCCCTTATATTTTCAACCCAGTGATCACCTCCATCTTTTTCCCATTCATTGGTACGAACTATAAACCCTACACGATTATAGTCACCATCTATTTTTATCTTAGCGTATTTTCCAAATTCATCTTCACCAGTAAATTCATAAGATTTACCGTTTGCATTTTCTCCCCATACCCAAAGATTCCAGTCTTTTGTATTTCCAGATTTCTCTTTGTAATGAATGATAACTTCAGTTGTTTTCGAATTTGAAACTGCCTTCACACTCTGAAAAGAGAAAACAGATGATAACATAACGATTATGGTAAGTAATAAAAACGATTTGTTAATTAATTTTTTTGTAATTTGCACCACATACACCCTTTCTTTAAATAGTACGAGCTATTTATTATGCTCATACTAAATTACACTGCTTAAATTAATGTAGAAATCTCTTTTACTTCACCCCCATATTGACTATTTTCACGTATGTATTTCAATGATCTTTTAATACGAAAACGTTTGCATTAATGCTTAAAAAAATAGATTTTTTTTCCTTAATATAGTTGTAAATACTAAAAGATCAGGGAAATCATTTTAAAGCAATCGTTTGTTATCGCTTTCATTTTATAGCACTTACTATTAAGAGGTCAATATATTATTAATTTTCTGTTTTTATATCCTTGAAATCTTATATATTTGTCGTAACTTATTGAAGATAGATGCCTGATTATTGCTTAGTAATTTTATTTTCACTAATACATTGCTACGTAAAAAATCAGCTAATATCCTTAAAATGACATTAGCTGTTTTTCATAATGTATTAATATACGAATAGAAACTATATTTCTAACTTACTTAATTTTTGCTGCATCAAATGCCTTTTGAACTGCTTGAACTTCAGCTGTATTCGCACCATATTTATTAGTTGCCACTCGAATACATGCTGATTTCAATTCTTTGAAATTAGATGTCATGTTTAACTCATCTGTATTTGCATAATAGAAAATATCAAACATTTTATCTTCACCAATTCCTTTAACAGTTACTCCGTTATGAGTTCCGCCTTTTGCAATGAGATACGCAACTTTATTAATAATACTTGAATTAAAATGAACGCCACCTTGATCCCATCCATTAAAATCGTTAAATTCACTGTAATCATCTGGATACGGTACTCCAAGTGAAGATGGAACAGAAGCTGGGTTTTCCATATCACGGAAAACAGATCCAGTTTGTTCGCCCATTGTCCAGTTAAAGCTTCCATTATTTACGTATTTCTCAATAGATGTTCCCATAATATCAGATAGCGCCTCATTAATCGCACCAGATTCACCGTAATATTCAAGATTAGATTCGCTAGAAGTAACAGCATGTGTAAATTCATGTCCAGCTACGTCATATGCCTTGACAATAGGATCGCCATATACAAGCATACTTCCATTATTAGCACTTAATGCATTTTGCCAATTTTTCGGATCGTTCGTATCTTCAGAATCCCAAGCATGTACAACTGAAACTACCTTTTGTCCCTTATTATCAAAACTATTACGCTTATATTTATCTTTATAAAAATCAAATACCTTTGTTGCTAAGTAATGAGCACTTACTGCTTTTGAATCGTTAAATGTTGTTGAAGTGCTGGTTGCTAGTGTACCAGGATAATAGCTTTCTTCTTTAGTAATATCTCTGTAATTCACATCATATGTTTCAATTCCTTGCCCTCTTGTATAATCAGCAAGTGCATATTTGCCATTACTTTGTTTAGAAATACCAAATGAACGAGATATACCTAAATCATCTTTTCCTGTTCCAGTTAATGATGTAAGACTACTTTTTTTACTTTCCTTTAAAGCTCCAACTAGTTTTTCACTTGCTTTTAAGTTAGATTCTTGTACCATATTTTTTAACATATCACCATTTTGTGCATTTACTAAATAAGTTCCGGAAACATAGTTTGGTGTTGCCGCTTCAAAGGTAACTTGGTATGCATTGCTAGCTTGTCCATTATTTTCATCAACAAAAATAACTTCCTTAACTTCTGGCTCAGAAATAAACTTGATATCGTTCCCGTACTTCGTATAAATATATTGTTTCGCTCCATCTTTTGATAGATTAATAGGCTTTTTCAATTCTTCTTGTTTTAAATTTTGCGCGCTATCGCCTGAAACACTTTTAATAACACCCTTATTATCTACGTGTGCAGTTAATTGATGGCCATATACTTCTTTTCCTTCGTATGTTTGCTGCATACGCACAAGTGTTGTTCCATCATACGAACCACGTTTTTGAAGAACTTTATAATCTACTCCTGTTTCTCCATTGACTTGATTTGGAGAAAGAGCTTGTTCAGCTTTCTCCTTAAGAGCATCTTTTACTACATTCTCTGGTGTTTTTTTTGACGGTTGTGTAAGTTCACCTGAACGGAATGAGTCCTCCTGAATTTGAACTTGAAGTTGATCTGTTTCCTCTGCATGACCTATTCCGTATGGTGCCACAGCTGTTAAAGCTAATCCTGTTGTTAATGCTACCTTAGTTAATGTCTTTGTGTTTTTCATTTTTTCACCTCGTATAATTTTTGAAATAGAAAGCTTGTACAAAGTATACTGTCTATTTATGTCGAAAAAAAGAGAAAATACAAAATTTATGTAATATTATGCAAAATTACATATATGTGGTCGATAAAATAAAAAATGAGCCCTTTTAGGTGCTCATCCAATTGGTTAGTCGTTAATTATCTATATTCATTCTAATCAAAGTACACTTATATCTTATTAACAACATAAAAAACCACTCTTTACTATTTTAAGAATTGTAGTCAAATACTTTAGTGAGGTGAGGCAACGCATATACAAGTTAGATTTTTCAATATAATTTTGTTATTTATGTCTATACCTGCATGGATTGTAACGTTTTGAGACTGCTGAAGTCTTATATGAGTTTCATCTTGTCAAAAATATCTTTCAAAGATAAATTTGTCTCCCCATTTAAATATAGAAAAGGACATATCTATTGCATGTTATTAACTTAAGGTATGTTCTTTTAAAGCATATTATAAATATACATAGTGAGAAATGAAACAATAATTATTCAAATGAAAAACCCCCTGAATTTTCAAAGCGAATCCAGGGGGTTTTTTACCGATGATTCTCTATATTTCCATACCAATCACAAACTTTTTTAGGATAATGGTATGTCCAAGTTTAATAGTTTTTTGCACGAGAGCCATCTTTTTTATATTTATTTAATTATCCTACTAAGTTTTTTGTAAAATTCACCTTTTCTTTTACATGATTAAACTGATTTGGATTAATATTAGCTTTTTGTGAGAGTGCTACAATCTCTTCTTTTGTAATTGAATCTTTAGTATTTATAGATGCTATATTTGTATATTTTCCATCTTCTGTTTTTGGGATTTCTAAAATCCCTTTATTTACAAGATCAACTACAGCCTTATGCTCTGAAGAATGTGTATCTACACCAGTAATTTTCCAATTATGCATAACTTTTGGCGTGTATACACCGTTCTTTACCTCTTTTAAATATGTAATAGCAAGGTTACGAATGGTTCCACCTGTTTCTCCGAATGCATTCTCTTGTTTAGATGACCAAGTTTGTTCAAATTTACGTCCCTCTAAAGCTCCCCCTTTTGCCTGAAGGGCCTCCATTCTATACGCATTCATTCCTAGCGTCATAACATCGCTCATTTTGATTGGTTTATTTGTACGAATAGAGCGTAAATTTGTAATTCTACTACCATATGGTTTTGTTAAGTCAATTTCGTATTTTACGCCTCCAAAGAAATCGTTCGTACTGTATTTAGACGCACGACGATTTTTATCAAAGCTAACTGTTACATCTCCGGCACGAGATGAGTTAAAATATCCTGCTGCCCATTCCATATAATCTTTTAAATCTTTTCCAGTTATCTTATATACTGTAATTTCTCCCAAAGCATATTGATAATTATAAGCAATATCTTTCTTCTTTATAGGACCTATATCCAAACGGGCATAATCATTATCAATTTGATGGGCTACTACATCCGCCTTACTGTAATGGAGCATGACTTCATGAAAGAAATCTGATAAAGGTGTCTCTTGAATCTGCACACTTGGAATACCCTTTATTTCATTTTCAGGAACAAGGTTTCTAGCCTTTAATTGGGCGACTACAACATTTGCATCTCCTCTCGCATACTCATGAAAAGGTGTTAGTGTTTCTTCAAGTGTAGAATCAGATAATACTGTAGTTCCATCAGCATTTTTTACAGGTATAGCGGTAGCTGTTTTATCTTTTAAAACAAGCTTCCCATCTTGCTTTGTAAAAGTAAGGTCAATACGTGAAATATGCGTTCCGTATTTATCTGGTTCTGTAATAATTACGCCATTTACAACTTCTTTTTTTACAAGTTTATGCATATGAGCTGCAAAAATAGCGCTTAGTTCCGGACAAGCATTCGCAATATCTTGAACACCAGTACCTGGGATTCCATTCTCATTTTCTAGTCCCATATGCATAACCCCTACCATTACATCTACTTTATCTTCTAATTCTTTAATAGCCTTTTTTGTCTCTTCTACTGGATTTTTCACTACTAAACCATCCAAATGATCTGTCCCTTTTTCAAAATCACTAATCATTGGTGTATTCATACCAATAATCCCGACTTTAATTCCACCTTTTTCAACAATCGTATATGCAGGAAGAAAACGCTCTCCATTTTCCTTATAAATATTTCCTGCTAACGTCTTTCCCTTGTATTGCTCACTAACTTTTTTCAATGTATCTAATCCAAAGTTGAATTCATGATTTCCAAATGCCCAGGCGTCATATCCCATTGTATTCATTGCTACCATCATTGGCGATTGTGGCTTATCGTTGAATAATTCTACTGAGTTTCCTTGAATTGTATCCCCGGCATCTACTAATATGGTATTTGGATTTTCTTGACGTACCTTCTTTATAACCGTATAAAGCTGCGTCAAACTTCCACTCATATTTGCTCCATCAAGCGCATAATCCCAAGGCATAAATCTACCATGAATATCTGCAGTACCTAACAATGTAATATTAACATTAGATTCCTCAGCCTTAGAAATAGCTGGTTTGACTGTTACTGCTGTTACAAGAAGCATAAGAATAATAAAATTGCATACATAGTTCTTCCATTTCATTTTTTGCATAATAACAATATTTCTCCCCTTTTTGTACTGTCATAAAGTTGCTTGAACTTTAAAAATGTAACTTATTATTCAGAGAAATTCAACTACAAAAGATAATTTTGGAGGTGGTTTTGCTGTGAAAATATAGAGAATAAAATGCATATATCCCCTAACAGAATAGTATTTTATCGTTTTCTAATAAAATACTTCTTCCTCCAACGTGTGAAGAGCGCTAAACCCACGGTAGATGTATACGTACTTTCAAAATTTTGGACATACAACTCATTTTCGGATTTTATTTCTAATTTTTTCCTTCTATATGAAAATACTGAGATCACTTCCAAAAATAATAACCCCGCTCTTCATTTAAGACGGGGTTACACTTATACAGCAAATCGGATTCAGATTTTTTTCAAATGTTCGTTTCCTCTTCAGGAGTAAAATCTGCTAGTTTCGTATTTTTTTCTGCTTATTGGTTGCTTTCAACTAAATTCATCATAATTTTAATCAGGACTTGTATTTTATCACTCGAATCCTTGATGCTATCCCAAATCGCTCAATAAATAGATAATGATTTTTACTG
>NZ_JAEKEO010000016.1:0-41942 GCF_016651075.1 Bacillus sp. TH19
CTTATTGTAATTTCATTGTTTAAATCCAAATCCACATTTATATTTTGTTTTAAAAAAGCATATAGCGATTTACCACTATTAAAGAAGCTCGTTTTCCACTCAGGAAGGATTTCATCTAATAATAAACATAAAAACATTCCTGAGCTATAGCAACTCTTTCTTATGTTACAATTAGCTTCATATGCATCTAAAATTAATCTACTATATTTTCGTAATGTTTCACTTTCATCATTATTACATACTGTATTGTAAGCATTCATTTCAACATACCAAGCAGGCCCTTCTATACTTTCAACCATACACTCGTATGTTACAAACTCTTCTTTCATAAAATTAACCCTTTGCTCTCTTAGTTCAATAAATTGCTTAATATAGTTATTCTTCTCAGCTTGTGACTTACAATGAACAGCATCATATAAACAAATTCGCTCTTTATTTCGTAATTCAATATTTTCTTCTAATATAGGATATTGAAATCCTAGGGATTCATTTGGAAATCTACTTTCACCATTCAAATATTGATAACAATGAAAAAGTTCATGCACTACAATCGCAAATAAACTTTCATAATCTCTATACCTATTCATATTGACGATGGCAGTTGGATAATCTTTGAATATGATGAATGTATCTCCTTTAAATTGTTCATTCCAATTTAAAACGGTATACCCATCATCATCCTCTGTCATAAATAATGGATGATGAAATACATACACATACTCATCATTATACAATGCAAAAGCAGCCCTCTTAAAATCAGGCCATAGCTTATACAATAACTCCATATTTATATCTTGCTTCATTCTATTTAATATATTGTCCATTATACAAATCCCCCCTATATCATTCTTTATATATATCATCTACCCTATTTTCAAATAACCATTTCATTTACATAATTACAAAAATATATATCTTGTACATAATTTTCCAAATACAAACTTATCATGTATTATATAAATATAGTCATAACATTGGTATTAAAAGGAGGTGAACAATTATGAAAAATATAATCCCAGCATTATTAGCTTATATTATTGTTTGTATCATCGCAATTATCATTCCAGCATCTGAGGGCTATAATACTGTAGGTTGGAAATTCTTTGTTGGGCAAGCGTACGCAATACCTATTTTCATTATTGCTGCTATTATCACATTTTATATAAATAAGAAACGATCTTATGAATAAATGATAAGAAGGATAGCTATTGCTATCCTTTTTTATTTCCATCCAATAGGCTCTTCTGTAATTTTATAATAAAAAGGACAAGTAGCCAATATGACTACTTGTCCTTTCTTTTATCCATACTCAATAATATTAAGCTTGGAATGTTTCTGTTAATACTGGTACGATTTGTTTTTTACGAGATACAACACCTTTTAAAGTAGCTGTGTTGTTTTGTAATGTTACGTTGTAAGCTTTCTCAACAACGTTTGTTGCTTTACCAATCGCAAGACCAACAGAATCGTTAGTTAAGATGTCAGTTACAACGAATAAGAATAGGTCCAAACCTTTTTCTTCTACTACTGTAGTGATAACTTTTTCAAGTTCTGCTTGGTGTACAAGAACGTCGTTTGTATCAACAGCGTTTACTTGTGCGATTTCAACTTTCGCGTTACCCATTTGGAATTCTTTAGCGTCAAGAGAGATTAATTGCTCCATTGTTTTTCCGCTTAAATCAGCACCAGCTTTTAACATTTCTAAGCCGTAGCTATCTGCATCTACACCAGCGATTTCCGCTAATTCACGAGCTGCTGCTACGTCTTGTTCTGTGCAAGTTGGAGATTTGAATAGTAAAGAATCTGAAATGATTGCAGATAACATTAAACCAGCAACTTCTTTACGAATTGTAACGCCATTTTCTTTGTACATTTTGTTTAAGATTGTAGCTGTACATCCAACTGGCTCACAACGGTAGTAAATAGGATCGCTTGTTTCAAAGTTAGCAATACGGTGATGGTCAATAACTTCTAACACACGAACAGATTCGATATCGTTAGCACTTTGTTGACGCTCGTTATGGTCAACTAAAATAACGTTGTCCACTTCGTTTGCTACTGTCTCAACAAAACGCGGTCCTTCTACTTTAAAAGAGTCTAACGCAAATTGAGTTTCACCACTGATTTCGCCTAAACGTACAGGCTCAGCATTCATTCCTAATTCTTTTTTCAATTCTGCATAAGCAATCGCAGAACAAATTGCATCTGTATCTGGGTTTTTATGCCCGAAAACTAGTACTTTTTCCATGTTTTCCACCTCTTCATGAAAAGGATATCTTAAAGAAGCAAATATGACAATATTTAAAGCCGAATTTTTTATAAATAATTGTACTTTCTTCTATATTTTTCATAAAAAAGATCATCTAAAATGAATTAGATGATCAAAATGTATATTTAATTTAAAATAGTGTAGGAACTTGCACTACATTGTTAAACGCAAAATTGGAATTTAAACCATTATTCACAAGGTTCACATCAATAACTTGATAAAACGCATTTCCAGTGTCCGCAATCTCCCAAACAGCTAAAATAAGATGGTAGCCACTACGATTAGTTGGTACATTTGCTTCATGCGTTACTGTTGTCCCCGGTCTAACTCCGCCATCATTTTTCACATAGAACGGCACTAAATCTAAACTAGACCTTGTTAAAGGCATATTTGGATTCCAATCCTTCTTTGTAATGTAGTATTTCCATTCTTTCGTACTATGAGGAGCCGTTAATTTCCACTTGAATGTATTCGTCCCGCCGTTTAACGTAACTTTCTTCCACCTATCCACTGATTGAGCGTCTAAAGCAGGAAAATGACCAGCACCTGCAATTTGTCCATCAGAAGGTCCTAATTGCGGAAAGCCGCCTATTCCTTCTACACTTTGTGGTTCATATTGAACTGGACCGCAATTTACATTTACCCCTTGCTTACATAAAAAAGATCGGCTCGCTGGTGATTCTACATACCCATGAGCTGAAGCCTTTTCTGAAAATCCAAATGTTAATAATCCCGTAAGTAATATCCCACCACTTAACATAATCTTTTTCATCTTTTGTAAACTTGTCTTTTTCATTCTTTCATCCCCTTCCCAAAAATGAAACGAAAATAACTATAGTTGCCTAGTCATCTTCTCTACAACCATTATAAGTGGAAGGGCATTACTAAAAGAACCCTCTAAAAACTTTCTCAAATTCTTCTAGCTACAAAAATATCAATTCTTCACGCATTTTAATTACCAGTTATCAAATCTATTATTTATTTTGTCGTTTTACTGTTAAATACTTATAACACCGTCTGAAAATACAAACGGCGTTAAAGTAGTTAATAATTACTTACAATTATATATCACAGTGTAGCTTCGAAAAAAGTTTGATTACATTAACTCTATAAACCTAGATAAAATAATACAAAGAAAAAGTGTGTTTTGAAAAAGATTGATCTAAACATGCTTTAAATATACTCAATTAAACCATTCGTTTATAAATAAATTACGAAATTGGCAAAGGTAGTCTAGTTATCAAATAGCCCTCTCCCTCTCAGATTTGCGGAAACTGGCTCCTTTCCTATTTCACGTGCCCATATAGATAACTGGCCGATATGGTGGATTTCATGGACAATGACATGACGTATTATCTCTCCGTGTGTACATTCAATGACTCGGCGCCTGATTGGGGCGTCTCTAGAGCTAATCGGTTCTTCATTGAAATCAGTTTCTGAAAGTTTCCGAGAATCCATTTCATTTGTCCAAGATGTCACAAATGGCTTCACTTTCTCGTGATATTGAGCTGAGAGATTTTTTACTCTTTGCAAGCTGGCATACTCTTCAAACAATGGCTCCTCAGGAACTGGCTCACCTCGCAAACCTAAGATCCACATATATTCCACATCTACAATGTGAAATAGGGTATGTAGTATACTGCCGAACCCACCGACCCGTTTCTTTAATAGTTCTTCATCCGGCATGTCTTCGCACAATGTAAACCACTCATCACGAACTTGCCAATTATATTGAAACAGTTTCAACATGACAGCAACCTCCATCTTTTAGATTAACATTTAATATTCACCAAAAGACTTCAAAATCAAAATCTAAAAAACTGTTAAAATTCTCTACAGACTAGCCCTTTAAATTAAACATTCCAGATGAAGTTAAAGGGTCAAAAGAAAAAACTATTATACAGGATTTCATCAAACTTTATTTTGAATTATTAATCTTTTTGTAAATCAACACACAGACATAATAACAAATATGTCGTTTGAAATTATCTCCCTTTTCAAATAAAAAACTAAATCATTTTATAATAAATTACTGTTGCATCTAACTCACCATTCGGAGAAATTGCATACCCTGGTATTTTACCGGATTCTTGATAGTCTAACGACTTGTACAATCTATTCGAGGGATCTCCTTCTCTAGTATCTAACACTAAAAGAGACCTGTTTTCTTGCTTTGCTCGTTCCTCTGCTTTTTGCATAAGTGAACGTCCAATGCCGTTACGTCTAAAGTTTGGATGAGTCATTAACTTGCAAATTTCGGCTCTATGGATCCCGTTAGGCTTTGTAACTAAATGTAATTGAACACTACCCGCCACTTCATTGTTTATTTTAGCAACATACACTATCACTTCTGGCGCTAATACAGTTTGCCAATACTTCGCTGCTTCTTTTTCTTCTAGTGGAGGTAAAAAACCAATCGACGCTCCATCATCTACTACAGTTTTCAACAGTTCAGAAAGCTCTTCAATATCATTTTCTAGTTGCTTAATCTCTTCAATTACTAAATCTTGCATTACTAATCCCCCTTTTGTTTCATTGTAACAATTTTTAAAGCAGGAATAATGAAATACTAAGATGAAATTATTTAAAATACGATTTTTTAGAGAAAGGATAACTATATGAAATATATATTAGATAGGAAATATGCAAGAGAATTGCTGGATTGGGCATATGAACAAAACCCAGGTCCGTGGTTCGAACATTCACGTAATGTTGCCCTTGCAACTGAAAAGATAGTTGTAGAACTTATTAATAATGGGTACGACTTGGATGCTGACATAGCGTATAATGCTGCCCTCCTGCATGATATAGGAAGATATAAAGGTTTTACTAAATCTGTTATTCATTCCTATGATGGTTATATGTATATGAATGATTTAGGGTATACAGGAAACGCCATTATATGTGTGACGCATTCATTTCCTTGCAAAAATGAGCATTTAGATATCGCGGCAGAGTGGAGCATTGTTCCTGATTATATGGAAAGCCGATTAATTGAAATATTGAATGAAAACAGTGACTACGACTTATACAATAAGGTGATTAGCCTTTGTGACGCACTTGCTGATGCGGAAGGCTTTACTACTCTTGAAAAAAGATTGATTTCAGTTGGTTTACGTCATGGCACAACCTCTCATACTTCTTTACATTGGAAGGGATTCTATGCAATTAAGAAAGAATTAGAATCTTTAATTGGTAAGAGCATATACACACTTCTCCCTAATATAGAGACATCGATTTATAAAAATATAGAATATTAAAATAAACACAACTTAAAAACGATAGAATTTGTATGTATGATTCTAAAAAACTCTTTCAAAATCGGAGGGAATAATTATTAGTAAAATGGGATTTGACTTGATAGAACATAAAGGTAACTTTGATTTTGGATATGAAGATATTGCGGGTATATCTCGGAAATGTAAATTTTCTAATTGTTCGCATACAAATGAACCACACTGTGCAATAAAAAAAGCTATCTCTGACGGCATACTTTCTGAAGAAATATTTAATAGTTTTTATAGAGATTTAAACGAGGCACACTATGTTTCTAAACAGAGTAATAAAACAAAAGCTATCGACTATATGAAACAATTGAAACTCTTTCAAAAAAATTAGACTAAACTAGAAAGTCCCCCTTAAAAGAATATTTTAAGGAGGGCTTTTTCTTGTTTAATGACTTTGATGTTTCAATTCCACCAGACATTCTTGTACTAAGGTTACTGCCTGACTCATTGCAGCTCCCCCAGCAAACGCGGCTGAAACACCACAAGCTTCTAAAATTTCTTTATCAGAACATCCTTGGTCAATACAGCCCTTCGTATGATAAATCGTACAATATTCGTCTTGTGTTGCTAAACTAATCCCTAATGCAATGAGCTGCTTTTCTCTTTTAGTTAATGTACCCTCCTGAAAACATGCTTGTGTAAAAGCGTTATATGTTTCTGCAATTTCGGGGATTTGTTGCGTAAAATTCCCTATACCTTCTTTATAATCAAGTAATACATCATTTATAGAGCCATATTGTTGATTTTCCATCGTATATCCTCCATTCATTTTATTCACACTTACTTTAGTATGAGATAAAATGAAGGACATATACAAATATTTACTTTAAAAAATAGAATGAATTTTCAGTTTATTTTACTTTTAAATTTGTACATCTACAGTTTCAGCCCATTATCTACTGACACTTTTTCTTTAGAATTTTTCCTTTCAACCTCTTTACTTCTTTCTTCCCAAAATGTTAAACCTTCAATTCCCACATTTTTAGGATCAAACACTGGATCTTTCCCTTCTTTTTTCTGCGTTTCATAGTCTTTTAACACTTTTAATGCCGTTTTACTTAATAATAGAATCGCGATTAAGTTTAACCATGCCATACTACCGATTCCTAAATCTCCAAGGTTCCATAATAGCGACGCTGATTCTACGCTACCGATGTAAACCATAATTAAAAACCCAATTTTCAAAACTGGTTTTAACCAGCTATATTTGAGGTCACGATCTAAATAAGTAAGCGTCGTTTCAGCGATATAGTAGTACGCGAGTAAAGTTGTAAATGCAAAAAAGAAGATTGCGATTGAAATAAATATTGGACCAAATCCTGTCATAACAGTTTCAACTGCTTGTTGTGTATAGATTGGACCTGCATCTACATTCCCTATATTCTTTACAATAGCGCTTTTCCCTTCAGGTATTACATTATACATACCTGTTATTAAAATCATAAGAGCTGTCGCTGTACATACAACAATTGTATCGATATATACAGAAAACGCTTGAACTAACCCTTGTTTTGCAGGATGGGATACTTCAGCAGCAGCGGAGCTATATGTCGCTTCCCCGACACCAGCGACATTTGAAAATACAGCACGTTTTACCCCCCATGCAATTGCTGCACCGACGATTCCGCCAAACATTTCATTTACACCAAATGCACTAGAGAAAATTAATGCAAACATACTTGGAATTTCCGTTACATTCGCAATTAATACGATACATGTAACAATTACATAACCAATTGCCATAAATGGAACTAGCATTTGAGAAACGCCCGCAATTCTCTTTACGCCACCAAAAATGATAGCTGCTAATAATACGACTAACAATATACCAGTTATATATTTGCTAATACCATTAGAATTTTCAAATCCAACTGCGATACTACTCGATTGAATACCTGGTAATAAAACGCCATATGATAGTGTTACAACTACCGCTACAATGACCGCAAACCATTTCATTTTCAAGCCTTTCTCAATGAAATATGGCGTACCACCACGGTATTCATTGCCTACTTTACTTTTATATACTTGTGCTAATGTTGATTCAACAAATGCACTAGCTGCTCCTAATAATGCCATCACCCACATCCAAAATACAGCTCCAGGTCCGCCGAAAGCGATAGCTGTCGCTACTCCTGCGATATTACCAATTCCAACCCTACCTGATAACGCCAAACAAAATGCTTGAAAGGATGATATCCCAGTCTCCGAGCTCTTCCCTTCAAATAATAGTTTAATCATCTCCTTAAAATAGCAAATTTGTAAAAAACGAGTTGCAATTGTGAAATACACTCCTGCTCCTAATGCGAAAACAACTAAGCCAATACTCCAAACTTGCCCTACTAACCATTCTACTAACTGCTCCATCCAAATCCCCCTTATAATTCTTTTGAAAAAGCAATTTTATATATAAGAAAACGGACAACCTTTATCCTACCTACCAGTTGTCCGCATCTCTTACTATATTTCATCATTTTTTTATCTCGCTATTTGTGGGTAGTATGATTCCCACCTCATGCGTTGAACACAAAGGAAGTAAGGTGGAAAATCACCTACCCGTAAATACCCGATTCGTTCAACTACTATTCAGCCGGGATGAAAAGACTCCCGACTGAATAGAGTATTACTTAATATTTACCCAAACACTTTTCACTTCTGTATAGTTATCAAGGGCGTATGAACCTAATTCACGTCCGATACCAGATTGCTTATATCCACCAAATGGTGCAGCAGCATTTTCTAAGTTATAATCATTAATCCACACTGTTCCTGCTTTTAATTTATTGGCAACTTGATGCCCTGTTTTAATATTTTGTGTCCATACACCCGCAGCAAGTCCGTAAGACGAGCGATTTGCTCTTTCAATTACTTCTTCTGTCGAATCGAACGGGAGTACAACGACAACTGGTCCGAAAATTTCTTCCTTAACAATTGTCATATCGTCTGTAACATTTGTGAATACTGTTGGCTGTACAAAATAACCTTTTTCAAATGCACGTTCACCGCCAGCTGCAACAGTAGCACCTTCAGCTCTTCCTTGTTCAATGTAATTTAGCACACGCTCTTGTTGTTTTTTAGATACGAGCGGTCCCATTTCAGTTTCCGCCTCCATACCTGCCCCTAGCTTCACGTCATTCGCCATTTTTACAAGTTCATTTACGACTGTTTCATAATGTTTTCGGTGGACAAACACGCGAGAGCCTGCACTACAATTTTGACCATGATTATACATAATACCTTGGAACGCACCGTTAATCGCTTCTTCTAAGTCAGCATCTTCTAAAATGATGTTTGGTGACTTACCACCAAGTTCTAACGTTACATGTTTAATTGTTTCTGCAGATTGACGCATAATATATTTCCCTGTAACTGTTGAACCTGTGAAAGCTACTTTATCAATATCATGATGATTTACAATTGCCGATCCTGCTTTAGGGCCGAAACCTGGTACAAAGTTTACAACACCGTTTGGAAAACCAGCTTCTTTAAAAAGCTTCGCTGTATATAGTAAAGATAACGGTGTTTGCTCTGCTGGTTTTAATACGATTGTACAACCTGTTGCTAGTGCAGCTCCCATTTTCCAAGAAGACATAACGAGCGGAAAATTCCAAGGAATAATTTGCCCTACAACGCCAACAGGTTCATGGCGTGTGTAATTTAAATAATCTTTTGAAATCGGAATCGTTTGCCCGATAATTTTCGTAGCCCATCCCGCATAATAACGATAATTTTCTACAGTCGCTGCAATATCATCATCCAGTGCTACTTGATAGGGTTTCCCATTATCTAAAGCTTCTAACTGCGCTAATTCTTCTCCATGCTCTTCAATTAAGTCTGCTAATTTATAAATAAGGTGCGCTCTTTCAGCGGTAGTCATTTCTGCCCAAGGTCCTGATTCAAATGCAGATCTTGCTGCTTTTACTGCGACATCAATATCCTCTTCTTGCGCTTCACATACGACAGCCAGAACATCTTCTGTTGCTGGATTGTATGTCTCAAATGTCTTCCCGCTAATGGAAGGAACAAATTCACCATTAATAAACATTTTAATTTGTTCATTTAAAAACGCTTTCACTTTTGGTCTCAGCTCAATGTTTGTCGTTAACATATATGATCTCCTCCTTATTTAAACAGCTGCATGAGCTGCAATTTTTGAAATAATCGTTTGAAGTTTTTGATCTTCTTCTTCAGTTAATCCGAGTCTTGGATAACGAGAAGGTCCCCCCGCTTGCCCGTGTAATTCCATTGAACGTTTAACGATTTGTACATATTTTCCTGATCCTTCAAGAAACTCGCAAAGAGGTAAAATAGCATCGTTCATTTCCCACGCTTTTTCTAATTCACCATTTTGGAAATGCTCATACATTTTCGTAACAAGTCCCGGTACGATATTTCCTGCTACTGAAACCCATCCCGTTGCACCTACTAAATAAGATTCCATAACTAAATCTTCAGATCCACAGAATACTTGAAAAGCACCTTCTCCTTGTCGTACTAAATCTCTTGCTTTACGAATATCTCCGCTAGATTCTTTAATATGTGTAACATTTTCACATTCTTTTCCAATACGGAGCATTAGCTCTGTACTCATATCAACACCAGAAGTAAATGGATTATTGTATAGCATAATTGGTATATTTACAGCGTTTGAGATTTCTTTAAAATGAAAATAGATTTCCTCTTCTTTCGGTTTACAATAATACGAGTTTATAATTAATGCACAATCTGCTCCGTGCGCTTCTGCATGTTTCGTATATTCAATCGTTTCTTTCGTCGTCTCCGCAGCAGTTCCAACAATAACTGGAATACGGCCATCAACTTCTTTTAATACTGTTTCTACCATGTTAAATCGTTCTTCTTTTGATAAACTAACAAATTCCCCCGTACTTCCATTAATAATAATTCCAGCTACCTTTTGCTCAATAAAGTAGTTTACGTTTTGTTTTACGCCTTTCCAATCAATCTCTTGAAATTCATCCATCGGTGTTATTAATACTGGAAATGCCCCTTTAATTTTTTGCATCTTTATCTCTCCCTTTAACATATTATTTTAATAAGAAACCTGTTGGAAACGGATCAGTAGGATCTAATATAAATGTTTGCATACCTGTAATAAACCCTCTACTTTCAAATCGAAAAATGTATCCGAGTTCTTCTTTCTTCACTTTTTCTACTGTTATAAAGCTATTAAAAATACTTTCATTTCTAAAAGGTTTATCCGCTATATAATCATTTTTAAATAATGTATGAACATAAGACACAATAGTAGAAACAAAACCCGGCGAACGTACTATAAAGTTATCTTCATGAAATGTAATCGACTTTATATGGTTCTTTTCTTTTTGCATAGAATCTACTAAAATAAGTCTTTTTATTAATGACTGTTTTTGTATAGATTGAAGTGTAGCTTCACCCCATTTTTTTAATTTAGAGATGTTTTCAATACTGATTTCTGGCGAATACGTATCCTTTTCTACAACTGCATATACTTTATCTGCCTGTATGAGAGAGTAACTTATATTACCAACCTTTAAATTTTTCTCAATCATATAACATAGTTTGCTTTCAAACGAAACAGATACAACTTCATCATTCTCTACATATGCATCCACTGAAAATATTCCAGATAGCGTTTCGATTTTGTATTGATTAGACACTCTCTTTTTTAAATACCCGCTTTCTAGTAACATCGTTATTACTGCGACAATACCTCCGTAATGAAGAGGAATAGATCCTTCATGATTAAAAAACAATACAGCTGCATCCACTTCATTATGAATAGAAGGAACGACAATACATCCATTTAAACCGATAAAACCACGTGGTTCATTTAATAAAAGCTTCATTTCTTCTGCTAATTCACCTGAAAATTGTTCGTTTAATTGCTCCAAACTGTAGTAGTATTTACATGGTACGTCTTTCATTACACGAAATGCCTCGCCATTTACGTGTACGTCTACTGCTGTATACATTTTTTGAATGTTCATTTTACATCCTCCGTTTCATGTTCCATCGGCGGAATTAGCAAAAAGCCTTCTTTAAGCGGATCCTTTTCATTGTAAAAAAATCTATGCATACCCATAAGCCAAGCTGATCCCGTAATTTTCGTTACTACAGCTTCAATATTTTCTACATATGTTGTATTCATAACACACCCTTTAAATAAAGAACCTACAATACTCTCATGAACAAATTCTTCATCGATATCAATTTTTTTATGAGCGTATAATACAGCTAACTTCGCTGATGTTCCTGTGCCACATGGAGATCGATCAATTCCTCCTGGCGGAACAACAACTGTATTTTTCACATGCGCACTTTCATGAGTAGGATCTGTATAAAATTCTACATGTGTTAATCCTCTTATAAACGAATACTCCGGATGAATGATTTCAAACTTCTCATTAATTGTATTTCTAATATGAATCGCCTTATCAATGATTGTAGATGCGTTTTCTGGTACTAGCTCTAAACCTACTGACTTCGCATCGATAATGGCATAAAAATTCCCTCCATACGCAATATCCGCCTCTACAGTTCCAATTTCTTCGACGTGTACAGAAATATTTTTTAGTAAAAAAGCTGGTATGTTACAGAAGGAGACTTCTTTCGCTTTTCCATCTTGAACAGTAATATCTACTTCAACTAAGCCAGCTGGTGTATCTAGCTTTAAAGAAGTAACCGGTTCAATTACGGGAATTAAACCTGATTCAACTAAAGCTGTACATACACCGATTGTATCGTGACCACACATCGGTAAATATCCACCTGTCTCTATGTATATAACGCCTATATCAGCTTCCGGATGACACGGATCTGTTAATAGTGCTCCTGACATTACATCATGACCACGTGGCTCATTCATTAACAATTTACGAATCCAGTCATACTCCTTTTTCATATGTAACATCTTCTCTGCCATCGTCTCTCCAATTAACTTAGGAAGTCCGCTAATTAATGTCCTCGTTGGATTTCCGCCTGTATGTGTATCAATTGTCGTAAAGACTCTTTGTGACCTCATCCGTTTAACACCCTTTCTGTAAAACGACTCAAACGAAGTGGTTCAATAGGAATGATTGTTTCTTTTTCATTTAATAACTCTTCAATCACTTTCCCGGTAACTGCTGCAAGACTAATTCCATCACCTTCATGTCCTGCTGCAATAAAATAATTCGGAATATGTTCCACTCGTGAAATTATCGGCAAATGATCTTCTGTCCACGGGCGTAATCCAGCATATGAACGAATCACCATCATATCTGCCATTTTCGGATAAAAACGAATTGCTCTATTCGCAATACATTTAATAACCTCGTTATTTATCTTCGTATGAAAACCTACAAACTCTCTACTACTACCAATTAAAAAATTTTGGCTTTCTGTCGGTTCAAATACAAGTGCCACCCCATACTTTTCAGTTAAAGCATCCACTTTTCGTTTTCCACCAAATTTAGAAATTAAATAACCAAATTCCATTACTTTACGGCAGCCAACGTGTTGTTGCCTTGAAGCTACAATAATATGTCCCTTTCTCGGTTCAATTGGGATATTCACATCTAACATCTGTCCGATTTTAGGAGCCCACACACCGGCTGCGTTCACAACTTGCTTCGCAGTAAACGTTCCATTTGTTGTTTCTACAATAAAGGAACCGTCTATATCTATTTTTATTTCTTTCACTTCTGTATGATTAAAAGCTTTCGTGCCAAATTTCTTCGATTCTGTAAGAAGTGAAAAAGCAAGAAGATATGGATTTACAGTCGAATCAGTTGCACATTCTAAACCACCCAATAAATCATCCGCAAAAAATGGTGATTCCGCTCTTATATCTTGCCTATCTAGCATTCGAAACGGTAAGCCTACTTCTTTTTGCCTGTCAACCCATTGCTGTGCTGCCTCCATCTCTTCGTCTGATTCACAAACGAGAATACTTCCTGGCGCCCTATATTCAAATGAGTGCTCCAATTCTTCACTTAATTCAGTTACTAAATTTTGACTTACTAACGACATTTGACTATCAAACCCTGGGTCTTTATCAATCGCCAAAATGTTCCCGTCACACCGTGAAGACGTTCCACTGACAAATTCCCCTTTTTCAATGATTGTTACGTCTCTTCCGTATTTTGATGTGTAATAAGCGATAGAACATCCTATAATACCACCGCCTATTATTAAAACGTCACAGTGTCTCACATAGCACCCCCCCTTTCTCCTAAATCTCTCACTTTCTATTTATGCAATTGGTGTGCCAACTCTACACACATAAATATTTATATAAAATAAATTTATTTGTAAAAATATTTTAAATTTATCGTAAATAGGTGTATTATTTCTTTATCACTGTCTAAATTTTTATACATAACAGGAGGGCACTATGACATTTTCATTTCCAACAATAAAAGAGTTTATAAAAATTTTGTCAATTGATCATACAAGTACCATTCAGCACATGAAACAAGTAGGTAAAAATTTTTATTACCTTCCTTCATCTACTGAAGAATGTAGTTGCGCAGTTATTTATGAAGAAGACTCTTTCACTACGTTAATCGAAGCTTTTTCTAACCATTCTGCGGTCGTAATTGTGAACGGAAATCTAGAGCCTATATGCTGTGTAACTGCTCAACAAATGATTCCATTTCTTTATAATTCTTACAATGATCTGCTAGCTTTTTATAACACTGTCATTCAAACGACTGATTCTTCTGTTACCGTCATTGATGAGAAAGAATGCGTTCGTACGTGGACAGATGGCGCTGAAAAAATCTTTTCAGTCAAACATAACGAAATTATCGGACAACCCATTACACGGTTTTTTGATTATAAAGATTTAGAAATTTTACAATCATTACATGACGGAAAAAGCATAATCGCTCAGTTCCATCAGCCTCGTCCGGATTTGTTCGTATTAATTAATTCAAATCCAGTTTATTGTAACGATGAAATTATAGGAGCAGTCGTTTCTGAAACTGATGTTACAAATCAAGTCGCTTTGAATGAAAAACTATTTAATATGTCGCATGAAGTGCACCGATTAGAACAAGAAGTAGCAAAATATAAAGATACATCCGATCCTTTCCTTGCGATGAATGGAAAAAGCCCTGTTATACAACGAACGATTCAATTAGCTAGAAAGGTTTGTTCAGTGAAGTCAACTGTTTTAATACTCGGCGAAAGCGGAGTTGGAAAAGAAGTGTTTGCGAAAGCAATTCATGAAGCAAGTGAGACAGCAAATGCCCCTTTCATTTCAATTAACTGCGGTGCAATTCCTGAAGCATTATTTGAAAGTGAATTATTTGGTTACGAGCGCGGGGCGTTTTCTGGTGCAAATAGTAAAGGGAAGAAAGGGAAAATAGAGCTCGCGCAAGGCGGTACTTTATTCCTTGATGAGATTGGAGAAATGCCTCTCGATATGCAAGTGAAACTTTTGCGTGTACTGCAAGAACGAAAGTATTACCGAGTTGGTGGAGAAAAAGAAATAAATATTGATTTCCGCATTATCGCTGCTACAAATCGTGATTTACAAGAAGAAATGAGAAAAGGAACTTTCCGAGAAGATTTATACTATCGCTTAAATGTAGTTAGTTTGCATATTCCGCCACTACGCGAAAGACGAGAGGATATTATCGAATTAACCTATACCTTCTTAAACGATTTTTCAATAAACTATAACAGACCTATTCGCGACTTACCTTCAAGCATTATGCATGAACTGCTTCATTACAATTGGCCTGGTAATATTCGCGAGCTCCGCAACGTAGTTGAAAGACTCGTCGTATTTGCGACAGACGGCATTATAAAACAAGAATATTTACCGTTTCATACAAATGATACTTTAGAGAACGAAACATCTCATTCCCTATTACTCAGCAACAATAACACGATTCTTTCTTTACAAGAAGAGATGGATGAGCATGAGAAAAAGATAATTGAAAGAGCTTTACGCATTTTAGATGGTAATAAATTAGAATGTGCGAAACAACTTGGCGTAACGAGGGCCACTTTATATAACCGTTTAAAAAGACTGGGGTTACAATAATCCCTCTCCTCCTCTATATTGGCATAGTTTTTGCATAATAATTTGTGCAAACCGAACTAGAGGAGGAATACATATGACGAATAAAGAGAACTTAATTGTTTGTCGTTGTGAAGAAGTTACATACGGACAACTTCAATCGACAATTGCTGAATATAATTGCTCAGCTCGTGAGCTAAAACTAAGAACACGTGCTGGTATGGGTTTTTGCGGCGGTAGAACATGTAGAATGACGATAGAACGAATGGTAGAAAATGCGAATCCTAACATATCCCAAAATGAAATTCCATTAAAATATCAACCGCCAGTGCGTGCAGTTACTTTTGGAGCGGTAGGTGACAATCAATGAGTAGAATTACACATCACCCTATTTTAGGTAGTTTAAATAGTAGTCAGCGTATCAATTTTCAATTTAATGGTCAACAATATGAAGCATATGGACATGAAACGATAGCGGCCGCTCTACTTGCAAATGGAATAAGAACGTTAAGGGTCCATGAAGATAGTGGGACGCCGCGAGGTATTTATTGTAATATCGGGCATTGTTCTGAATGCCGCGTGACTGTAAACAATCAAACGAACGTACGAGCTTGCTTAACTGTAGTTGAAAACGATATGGTTGTTGACAGCGGAAAACAGCATCCAAATATCGTGAGAGCGATGGTGAAAAAGCGATGATCGATGTAATTATTATTGGTGCAGGACCAGCAGGATTATCAGCTTCCATCTCTTGTGCACGTTTTGGACTTAACGTACTTGTTATTGATGAATTTATGAAGCCGGGCGGGAGATTGTTAGGACAGTTGCATCAAGAGCCTACTGGGGAATGGTGGAACGGAATAGAAGAATCAAAACGTCTTCACGAAGAAGCAAAATCTCTTTCAGTCGATATTCGGTGCGGTGTTTCCGTCTATAATTTAGATAAAGATGAGAGTTGTTGGTTCGTGCATACAAATATCGGTACGTTAGAAGCACCGTTCGTACTAATTGCTACCGGGGCTGCTGAGTATTCTATTCCCCTTCCTGGCTGGACACTTCCAGGGGTTATGTCAATTGGCGCAGCTCAAGTTATGACAAATGTTCACCGCGTTCAAGTTGGTAAAAAAGGAATCATTATCGGTGCTAATATTTTGTCATTCGCCATTTTAAACGAATTGCAATTAGCTGGCATCACAGTGGATCATATTGTACTCCCTGAAAAAAGCGAATTAAGCCAAAAGGCCGGTGAACCAGAAGAAGTTTTAAACTCACTCTTAAATGCGGCTCACCTCGCCCCATCTCCCTTCCTACGTATAGGTAGCCGTTTTATGAAATATGATTGGATTCGAAAAGCTGGATTAACATTTTATCCAAATAGCGGCATGAAAATAAACGGGACGCCGCTTCATCTTCGTAAAGCTGCACTTGAAATTATCGGTACAGATCAAGTAGAGGGTGTACGTGTTGCTAACATTGACTCTAAAGGAAATATTATTAATGGATCAGAAAAGATATATGAGGCTGACTTCGTTTGTATAGCCGGAGGTTTATATCCGCTTGCTGAGCTTGCCGCTGTAGCAGGATGCCCTTTCCATTACATTCCAGAATTAGGCGGACATGTTCCACTTCATTCAGAAGAAATGGAAACCCCTCTTCCAGGTTTATTTGTAGCTGGAAATATTACCGGAATTGAAAGTGGTAAAATCGCAATGGCACAAGGTACTGTCGCTGGATATTCAATCGTGAAGCAAGCAATTCAAACATCCAATTCGGTTGAACAACACTTGCAACAAGCAATTCAAAATGTCCACACTGTGCGTCAACAAGCTGCGATTCAGTTTAATCCGATGGTTGATGTTGGTAGACAAAAGATGAATGAGATTTGGCGTGATTTTCAATCATTTGAAGAAAATCAACAAATGAAAGCGTGAAATACTAGCATATAAAAAAGGTGGTAGATTCATTTCCACCGCCTTTTTTATAATTTTCGTACTACATCTAGTATTTCTGTTACGTCAATTACAGGAACCAAAGGTATTACCTATTTTTTATTCCGACTAAAACTTTCGATATCGAAATCCATAAATTTATAAACATTAAAATTCCGCAAATATCAGCGACAATTACATACAATCCTATAAATTGGTTTTCAAAGTGGAACAACGGAGTGTAATAAATGGCCATAATTAAGGATATAACCATTGAAAAAAGAAGCAGTTTTTTCCTAGTTATCATATAAATACAATACAAAAACGTATAATAGGCCCAAAATTGCGCAGCATACCATGCATGAGATAGTCGAATACCTGTTTTCGTGTGCAAAGTTGTTAAAACCAGTATGTATATTACAAGTAATGCAATTACTGGTGCAAATCTAACAAATTGCAAAAGATTTATTAAAAAGCGTTTTTTTGAACTTAGGTGATTTACTTCGTATTTAAACATCTGTTTCGTTATATAATGAACAAAAAATATTAATCCTACACTAATAGCTAACATAAAAAACATCATTACTACGCCTTCTTTTCTAATGTATTAATCAACTGTATTTTAAAAACCAATAGGACTTAACCTAATAAAAATTACACCAACTAAAATTTTCACTAAACCATCTATTACAAAAAATACATCTAGATTTACGTTGGTAATGATTAATCCTATGAATGAATTGAATATTAAAATAACGGACAGCAAAAACATCATTTTTCCATGTACGGGAATAAACATTAAGAAATGAATACCTACAGCTAAAAGAATTAATAGCCAGCAATTTCTATAATCATCGCCGACAAAATGAAAAATGAGAAAAACTAAAATAGCCAAAAGCATCATTGAAAAATTAGCCAACTTTTTTGTTCCGATGTTCCAGAACCAACTGCAAATTTCTTCCTAGTTTTAGGGTTCAATTGCCATATCATTCCTAATGTATAAACAATAATAAAAGGCCAAACATTTGGATAGCCGTTATGTTTTATTAAAAGTAAAAACATTGCTACTCCAGCAATTATTAGCCAAATCCCATTAATCTTTTGTCTAGGATACTTGTAAGTTTGTATTTCCATGTTCCGTTCTCCTTTTTCGAACTTTTCTAATATTCTTGATATAAATATTTTTTTACCAGAAGCCTTATGAGCAAATTCAGCTAAATTCAAACCATCATTCTTCTACCTCGCTTTGAATAATAAAATATAAGATTTCTGAAATATCATATCAAATATAGCTGTGATTTATTTGTCGTAATTCGTCGAATAGATAAATAAAAATCGTTTTATGTCAAAAATATTTTTTATTTGGATAGCCAACTTTGAATTAGGTAGATAAAATGATGCAAATACTAAATTGAAGACACTTGAAATACTGGATTTTATTCTAAAAGAAGAAACATACTAGCAATATTAATCCAAATAAAAAACTGTTAGAGCATACAGCTCTAACAGTTTTATTGTTCATTATTATTAAATTTCGCTAATGCGTAAATGCCTTCTTCATCATCTAATTCAAGTTGCAATCTTGCTGCAAATGAATTGACGTTGTATTCTCGATCAAGCAACAAGCGTAGTGCTTCGATTAAGTTTGCTTGAATTAAAATTTGCTGGCGACCATTTACCTCTACTTCTGCAGAGAAACCGTAGTCATCATCATACATTAGTTCAACTGAAACTTCTTCTGGACCAACTTGTCTTTTTTCGGCGATATATACGCAAAGCGCATTTATAAGTTCTTGTTCAGAAATTTTTATTGTTTCCATGCTACTTCATCCGCCTTTTTCTTACGTTGGTCTTTGAAGTATTTAAATGCACGAACTGCTAACATTACGATACCAGCCATTACTAACATATTTACCATAAACGCTAATACAGAACCAAGTGCTCCCATATTTGCAAATAAGCTACCCATTAGTAAACCACCAAGACCACCTAGTAATAAGCCTTTCATAAAACCACCTTTATTACTTTTTGGCGCTGTGTTTGTTGCTTTTGTTTTTGAATCAGTTGTCGTTTTTTGTGAATTCACATTAGAATCTTTTTTGTTTAAATCAACTTTTGACTTTTGACCTGAACTTGGTGTATATGATTTTTTACCAGATTTGTAACTTTTCGCTGCCGCATGATCTACGAACATAAAGCTACTAGCCCCAAAGATAACCATGAATGCTGTCATTACTGCTACAAGTTTTTTCAACATATTATATCCATTCTCCTTTTATATAGATATATGTGAAATCTATCTTTCTAGTAAATTCAGAATGATAGATTTGTTTTAAAACCATTTTAAAGGTTCTTATGAACTTATTATATGAACTTTTGTCGAAATATGCAAGCATTATTTACTTACGACAATTTCATGACATAGGAAAAATTAAGCAAAACGGAATTGACTTTAAATGAAACAAAACATATTATAAGTTCATAAGAACTTTTTATAATTTTGGAGGTGAAAAGATGGAAACATTTCATCTCACACGAAACGAAATGGCAACGCTCCTTCTATCACTAAGAGGATGGAATACGAAGAAGCCTCTCGGCATTTTACAAGAAGCTTGGGCAAAGTCACATAAAAAAGATATTGAAAGCGGACAAAGCGTTACTGCTTTTATTACAACCGCACTTTCACCTATTTTTGAAAAATTGATTAAGATTGACGATACGGATGTCGGTTTTTCTTTAAATGAAATAGTTGCGCTTGGCAATCAGATTGAAAACACGAGTTTCTCTGTAACTGCTATGCAAAACTGGGTGAAACGAGATATAAAAGAAATGATTGGCTCACCTCAAAAAGGGAAAAAATACTCAATCGAACAAGCAGCATTACTATTCATTGTCGAAGATTTAAAAACAGCGCTTGATTTTGAATCTATTCGCAAACTATTACGACTCATCGTAAATGACCCGGCCGATCGAAGTGATGATTTAATTAATCCTCTTCATTTATATGTAGCTTATTCTTCTTTATTTGAAGAACTGAATCAAGGGAATTGCTTACAACTAAATGCTACAGATACAGTTCATACGATCGAAAATATCGTAAAAGAAAAAGCTGATAAAATAGCAAGTAAGTTCGATCAAATTAATAACGAACAACGCGAAGCAATTCGTAACGCTATTATTATCGCCACACTTTCTGTACATACCGCTTATGTACAAATGCTAGCGAAACGATATGTGACAGCAACATTATTTTTACAAAATTTAGATGTGAAACCTTAAAAAACAGGAGCAGATTTGCTCCTGTTTTTTTATATCAATATATCTTTTGTACTATTAAGCTCACATGAAATTCGAAATTGCCCTTCATGAACTTTTTCGGAGACTAAAAAAGTTTTATGTAGACACCTTTATTCTCACTAATATATGAGAAATTTTTAATAATCTTTTCATTATCTCTTCATGAAAACTGGGCTTATATCCTTTACTATAATACTTATGAGAGACATAAAAGAATTGAAATGGTAATCCACTATATAAATAAGGTATAATCTACATATAGTGAACCTTTTACATTGTTAAATAAAGGGGCTTATATTCAAAATTCATAAATTAGAAGGTGCAACAATGTTAAGTAGTTTTATTCATTCAGTATTAACATTTTTTGAGGGATTAGGTTATTGGGGCATAATGCTTGGACTTATGATTGAAATTATTCCAAGTGAGATTGTCCTTGCTTATGCGGGATACTTAGTATTCAATGGTAGTATCTCATTTGTAGGCGCAGTTATATTCGGTACAATTGGTGGGGTTATTGCCCAAATCTTTGTTTACTGGATTGGTCGATATGGTGGTCGCCCTGTATTAGAACGTTACGGTAAGTATATTTTCATACATAAAAAACAAATGGATGCTGCTGAAGATTGGTTTAATCGTTACGGAACTGGCGTAATTTTCACTGCACGTTTCATTCCTATCGTTCGTCATGCGATATCAATTCCTGCTGGTATTACAAAAATGCCATTACTACGTTTCACTACATTAACAGCACTTGCGATCATCCCTTGGTCTATCATTTTCATTTATTTAGGTGAGAAACTAGGTGAAAATTGGGAGAATATTAACGATATTGCTGGACCGTATGTGAAATCGTTCGCTATCGGTGGCGTTGTACTTATAATTTTATATTTCGTAATAAAAAAGTGGACAAAAAAACGTAAAAATCTTGCTTAAGATTATAATAAAAACCGCTATAAATTCATTAAGAATTATAGCGGTTTTATTATCGGCTTGATCATGTATTAGAAATTGTATTATTTCTTTTTTATGCTTTAAGTCATGCTCGATAAGTGATGAAAAATAATTATTTAACCTCAATTTTTTTGTGCCAAATTGATAGTCATTATTAAAATCCCGAGCAGGAATTCGCTCAATTTGGTCTACTAATTGTTTACGAGTAAAGCTAAATTGATCTATTAATTCTTCTTTTGAAATACCAGACCTTGCATATTTTATTGCACCCTTATTCATTTCCTCAACATCTGTTGGAACGATATGTACAGATTTCCCGCTTACAAAATATGAAATTCTATACTTCATTAAAAACTCATCCCAAACAATAAAATGTGAAATTACATCCGCAATTGCCCATGAACCTTTTTTAAATGGTTGAAACCATTTATCCTCCGATATTCCATTCAATGTTTGGCACCATTCTATTAGATTTAACTTTTCTTCCAGAATCCTTCCTTTCTCCATAATGCACTCCTCTTCCACACTAATAATTCATTCATATTAATGATTTCTAGACATTTCATTAAAACACTCCAGTCTAAGATTTACATGGATAAGCAACAATTCCACCATAAAATACGTATAGTAACTCAAAAAGGATTGATTCCCTATGCATTGGCAGCAAAAAATACCATACTTAATCGGACGCCCTGTTGGTGTTTCTCTCATTAATGGGCAAGGGACATCCGGCGTTTTATGCGGCGTTCAAAATAATCAATTATTTGTTTACGAATACCTTTACCAAGCCCAGTTCGCCATGAAACATTATGACTTTAGACAAATTCAAGATATACACGCCTTTCCAAATTGCCCACACCAAAATCCTCTATACTAAAAAACAGGAACGGCTTTATTGCCATTCCTGTTTCTATTGTTTATGCATTATTTTTCAGAGTAAAACTTCTGCACTGCTTCATCAAAATAGATCCATCCTTTCCAGCCTAAATGAATCGTATCTTTTAAGAAATACTTATCATATTCATGGCTAGAAAAATCGACTACTGGGTATCCCGCTTTCTCAACTTGATCGCGAACCTTATTGTAATACACATCACGACGTTCTTTTGGGAAACCAGCGTAATCATACCACGGTCCGTTTACAGGCACAGAAATAAAGAGTGGTTTTACATTTTTTTCTTTGAAAAGATCTAAAACAATTTGTAAGTCATCATATTCTGGTGAATCATCATACGATTCATTTGCTCTAAAGTTTTTTAAACCTTTTAATTTTTTCTTTAAATTATGTTTATAATAATATGGATTTTCAATTCCGAATGTATTTGTTGTGGATCCTACTTTACCTTCTTGTTCCGCATGTTTACGTGCATCTTCCCAAGAAAGCGAACGTAATCCCATATTTGTTTCCTCTTTCATCGGTTCGATCTTAAATAAAGAGTTAAATAAATCTCGATGATCTAAAATGTTCCGATACATATACACTAGCGGTTTAGCTAGTCCAGCTTTTATGTTATGTTTTGTATCGTTATATACAATACTCTCTAGCGAACTACTTAATATCGCATCCTTACGAACAACTTTATAATCTAGTAAACGTTTCGCGATTTTTTTCTTCATTTCAGGCTTTATTTCGTCATTAAAAATAAAGTGATAGGCTTGTTGTTTGGAGAAATTATTTGTAAAATCCCCTTGTGATACACCGGTTTTTGTAAACCATTGTGGTGAAAGAACAAAGACTACCTTTTTACCTTCTAATTCATCCATTGTAGACGTCATATTTAATATATGAGCCAAGCTTTGCGTACCACCAGTCCCTATTAAAAATGGAGTAAAACCTACTGGATTTACTTTAAAATAGTTAGATGGATGATATGCATCCATTCGTAAAAACTCTGATGAACCATACATCGGTAAATACTGCGAATTCTCTAACATTTTCTGTTGCAAGAAAACACTTTGTAATTTCTCTTTTTGTAAGGAAGTTGCTGCATCTTCTATCTTTTTATCGCTTATTAGTGACACTAAACTCTTAGATGGAATAAGCAATACAATGAAAAAGAGTACACAGGCTAAAATAATTGGTCCGAAAGCATGCTTCATCTTCATCGTTTATTCCTCTTTCTATTGCTAATAAATTGTAACCCTTGTTTATGACACGTCATCATTTTTCTCCTTTTTTCTATACATGTCCCATTCTATTTATCTATTGTATACATGTATGTATTCCTCTCTTTTCTCTGCAAATTCATACATTCATAGAGAAAGAAAATGTTTCCAAAGAAACATGTTAATTATACAAGATTCTACATAAATTTCACACTGGAATTTATGTAATAATTTTATTTTTAAGCTATGAAAAAACTTATAAAATGTCTATAATTCATTTGAATCTATAAGAAAAAACAGACTATCACATACGTGAAGTCTGTTTCTCCATCACTTTATTTTTGTACATCTGCCCATTTTAAACTTGTAGCTGGACCGAATTGATGTACATATAATTCTTTCACATATGGTTTTTGTAAGTAAGAAAGACCGCGCTGGAATACTGGTGCAATTACCGCATCATCAAGGAGCACTTTTTCCGCATCTTGCAGTGCTTTCCAACGAGCTTTTTCATCATTACCTAATTCTGTTTTAATCTTCTTAATTAACGCATCATATTCTGGATTTGCATATCCTGTATTATTTACGGTACTTCCCGAAAGGAAAACTTCTAAGTATGTCATTGGATCTGGATAATCAGGTAACCAACGTGATAACGACATTTCGTATTCTTTTTTCTTCTCTAACGCTAATTTTTGCGTATGTGGTTGTAATTTCACAGTTACTTTTAGCCCCGGTAAGTTTTTCTCAAGCTGTTCTTTAATATATTCGCCTACCTTTTTAAAGTTCTCTAAGTCATAGTTTAATAGTTCTAACGTCACTTCATTTGTGCCTGTCTCTTGCTTCGCCTTTTCCCAATATTCTTTCGCTTGTTTTACATCCGTCTTATTAAACTCACCTGCCGTACTTCTAAAATCTTTCTTATCTGGTCCTTTTAAAAATCCTTTTGGTACGTAATAATTCGCAGCAACTGATCCGTCATTTAAAAATGATGTCGCCAAGCCCTTTTTATCAAACACTGTACTTAGCGCAAGACGTGCATTTTTATTTTTAAGAATCGGCACATTTTCATTGAAACGGAAGAAATACATAACCGGATCTGTATATTGTTTCAGCTCTTTATTATTTTTATATTTATCTACGAATTCTGTTGAAATGACAGCTCTATCAACTTTATCTGTCTCATATAAATTTACCGCAGTTGAAATTTCTTTAACAATTTGATAGTTTACTTCATCTAACTTCACTTCTTTTTTATCCCAATATTTATCGTTTTTCTTCATTGTAAAGCTCGCTTCGTGCTTCCACTCTGATAATGTAAACGGCCCATTATATATCGCTTTATTTGCCTCTAACCCGTATTTATCACCTTGCTCCTTCGCATATTTTTCATTAATTGGATAGAAAGATGGTAAAATGAGTAGTTTCGTAAAATACGGTACAGGATGTTCCAGCTCTACAACGAACGTTTTATCATCCTTTGCTTTCACACCTAATTCTTCTAAGCCTAATTGTTTCTTATTTATCTTCTCCGCATTTTTCACATCGTACGCGATATATGCATATTGAGAGGCTGTATCTGGATTTATAAGTTGCTTCCAAGCATATACGTAATCATGAGCTGTTACTGGATCTCCGTTAGACCATTTCGCATCACGCAAGTGGAATGTATATGTCTTACCATCTTTACTCACTTCATATTTTTGTGCTCCCGCTTGAATCACTTCATCATTTTTCGATAAACGGAATAACCCTTCCATTACGTTATTCAAAACGTTAAATGATACCGCATCTGTTACTTTCCCTGAATTTAATGATGGAATTTCACCTGTTTCTAATAGTTGTAATACTTTCTTCTCATCTTTCGGCTTTGTAGCTGTTTTTTCTTTAGCACAGCCTACTAAAAATGAAGATACAAGTAGAGTACTAACTAATGAGTAGCGAACAACCTTCTTCATATAAAGCCCCCCTATCTTTTTTAAGGTAAGTAACGACGAGCACCAGCGTATTCTTCTATATATCCTGGTGTATTTAGCGGTATAATTTCTACCGATCTTTCAGCTCTTGGTGAGTGAATCATATTTCCATCACCAATATACATGGCAACGTGATGAACACTACCTTTTCCTTGATTATGTGCAAAGAATATTAAATCGCCCTTTTGTAGGTTTTCTTTATCAACCGCAATTCCTGCTTTTGATTGTGGCCCAGAATCCCTCGGTATTGTAATGCCATGTGATTTATAAATCGTATGTGTAAATCCAGAGCAATCAAATCCAAAACCACTTGTACCAGCCCATATATACGGTAATCCTAAAAACATTTTTCCGGTGTTTATTAAGTCATCAGCGGTTGGAGTCGGAATATCATTTTGAGAATGGTAAACAGTCCCATCATTTTTCCGTAGCCACGCCTTCTGACCATTTGGCAACAATACGCGGTATGAGATCGTATCTTCACTTAATAGCGGTAAACGCGTATTATAACTGACTTCAAGCGATTTATGTTTTTCAGAAGGGTTAATATATACAATTGCTGTCGGTTTCGTTACTAATACAAAAGCTTCGTTTGTTTTATCTGCAAATTCCTGATTATACGTTAATTGTTTTTCGGGCATCCATCCCGGGTAACCTACTTGGTTTCTTGGTGTTGGCTGACCGTGGACTAATACTTTCACCCAGTCACCTTTTTTATCAACAACCGTTACTTCTTGACCGAGTAGCGCTTGCGTTTCTAATTTATTTGCACTCGTTAACCAAAGCTTCTCATCTAGCGTCATTGATTTCGTCCACTTCCATAAATCAACTGGATTTGTCGCACTCGGTGCATCAATTGGTCGTAATGAATCTGGTGCAGTCCATAACGTTGCAGCAGATACATCTATAAATGCTTTACTATCCTTCTTCTCTTCAGCATTCACCGAAGTAAACGATGAAAATATAAATAAAGTTGTTAAAAATGCAGTTCCTACTTTTTTCATATATATCCCCCTTATAAGATAGTTTACTAGGTACTACTTCTAAGATTGTATATTCACTATAGAATGTAGGTTTACCTTTGGACCAGTGTAAGTCATCCCTTCTGGCTCTTCTACTAACCATAACGGTGCATCAAGATCAAAGTAATGAATATTCGGATGTGCCGCAGCTAAATGGGCAACAGCGCTAACTGAAAGTGAAGGTTCCATCATACTTCCAACCATACATTTCACACCTGCTGCTTCCGCAATATCTGCAATTTTCCATGCTTCTCGTATGCCACCGCATTTCATTAATTTAATATTAAGTAGGTCTGCATATCCTCCTTGGACAATCTTTAATGCATCGCTTGCCGAAAACATACTTTCATCTGCCATAATAGGCGTTTGTACATTGTCCTTCACGTACTTTAATCCTTCCCAATCTTTCGCATGAACTGGTTGTTCTACAAATTCTATATTTAAATTTCTATTCTCCATTTCTCTAATAATAGAAACCGCTTCTTTCGGTTTCCATCCTTGATTTGCATCTAAACGTAACGTCGTATTCTTTGGTACTACATTTCGAATTGCCTCTATGCGTTCTAAATCTAAATGTGCCTCTTTACCCACCTTAATTTTTAATGTTTGGAATCCCTTTTCGATATGCTTTTTCGCTTCTTTTGCCATTAATAAAGGCTCATCCACACTTACTGTAATATCAGTATGAATCTCTTTCTTCCCACCTAACAATGCATATAACGGTATGTTGTGAAATCGACAATATACATCGTATAAAGCCATATCTACCGCCGCTTTCGCACTTGTATTTCCTATACAGCTCATTTGAGTGTGTAACAATAACGTTTGAAATTGCAGCACATCTTTATCAACTAATACGGAGCGAATTGGCCCTAATATTGCTTCCTCAATCCCGTTGGCAAAATCACCTGTAATAACCGGTGTTGCTGCAGCAGCTCCTTTTCCAACAATCCCTTCATCTGTATGAATAAACACATCTATACTTTCGATTTCCGTTACAGTGCGAAGCGCAGTTTTAAACGGTGTATGAAGCTTTACATGTCGGCGGTTTACCTTCACATCGGTAATTTTCATTTTGTTCATCCTTTCATTATTTATAGAGTGATACTTTAATATCCAGGTGGCTTTTCCGTTAATATGAAACAAAAAAATCCAGCCATAAGAAGATTCTTACGGCTGGATTTTGTCTATGAATGGGTAGACAAAGCAGCGATCTGATTATATTTTTTCTGTGCATCCTTTAGCGCTACAAGTAGCGCCTTTTGAGACGAACCGAAGTACCGATTTTTTATTTCTGTTACTAATGCTGGGTCATTAATATTTTTATGTAGAAACAAATATTTAACAAATTGAGATGTTAATGCAATTGTGGCTGAGCAATCTGCATCTACAATTTCCCCTGTATCCTTCTCAAGTACAAATGCTACAAAATAACTTTTGAACTTTTCAGTAATGGGATTATTTTGAGGTGCTTTCGCATCCCCTACGACGTAAATTGTATTTGAAGCGTACACAGCTATCTTCCTTTCTTATACGAGGATAACGGTTTTCTTAACAGACGTATAAGCTGTTAACTCAACGTTGATTAAAAAATGTATCCGCTTACCTTGTATTATATACAATTGACAGAATTTTAACAATATTTATTTTGACATATATTCCATAATTATGAAAATCTCTTAAAACAATTAAAATTGGCTCAAACTTCTCATTTTTACAATATGTCATTGCTCCTTGTACCATGACATTCACACTACAAATAACTTTTCCCTCATACATCAAAAAACAGTTAGCTATCGCTAACTGTTCCACCACTTCACTTTGGTAATACGAATATTGTTTCGTTTGACTTAGAAAATTGATACTCTTTTCTAGCAAACTTTAAAATCTCTTCTTCATTATCGGTTAAATTCTCAATGTTAGTCTTTAAAGAACCTTGATCTTTCTTTAAAGAAACTAATTGTTTCTTTTGATTTGTTATTGTATTTTTTTTGCCATTAATTACTTCTTGTTGTTTCGTTAAAATATATTGAACGTACAAAGTAGTCGCAGCAATAAAAATGAACATGAAAATAAAACGCCTTAACTTCTTCTTATTTATAGTTCGCTTGTCGTTAGGCTGTGATAGTTGCTCTGGTATATTAGGAACATTGACTCTTTTGAGTTTCCTCATTTTCAAATCCCCCTAACCCATATTTTCTCACTACCATAGGCACGATCTCTTACTAACTTAAATTCTATTCTTATAAAATAACCTCCTTCACAAAAAAATCTCACAAATTAACCAATTAGAGATAGCGTTCGACGACATCTCTGTATTTAAAATGAGAATTTTTATTTATGCTGCTATAAAATAGTAGTTTATGTTATTCTTTTTCCCCAATTGTAGAAAACATTTTTACACATATAAATTCTAGTTTTGCATACCGATGTTATAACATGCTTACAAGGAGGAAAAATGATGCACTACCGTACATTAGGTAAAACTGGAATTACTGTTTCTGAAATTGGCTTTGGAGCGTGGGCGATTGGCGGCGATGAATGGGGTCCTGTTAACGACAAACAATCTATAACCGCTATGAAGAAAGCAATTGAATGTGGCGTAAACTTTATTGATACTGCTGATGTATACGGATTAGGACATAGTGAAAGGTTAGTAACTCAAGCGATAAGAGAGCACCGTAATAATATCGTTTTATCAACGAAAGGCGGTTTAATTGGGCATCACTATGATCCAAGTGGAGAGCCTGTTTATAATACTGCAGAAAAAGTGATCGCAGTATTTGAAACTAGCTTACTGCGCCTAGAAACAGATTATATTGATGTTTATTTCTGTCACATTTGGTGGGATAAACAAGAAGAAACAGAAGCATTTTTACGAGCATTTGAAATATTAAAACGGGACGGAAAAGTAAGAGCTGTTGGTGTTTCAACTCACGACATACAATATATAAAACACTTCAATAAAAACAATGAAATTGATGTTGTGCAACTTGATTACAACATATTAAACCGAAAACCAGAAAACGACATACTGCCCTACCTACAGGAGAACAATTTAGGAGCTGTTATACGCGGCCCTTTAAAAATGGGGATATTAACTGGAAAATTTACAAATAAAACAACTTTTCTTGACGGAGATTTACGCAAAGAATGGCCAAAAGAAAAGTGGTTTCAAGAAGATTTACAAAAAGTAGAGAAACTACGATTACTCTCAAATAAAAATCAAACCTTAGGGCAACTTGCGCTTCGTTATGTCCTCACTCATCCAGCGGTATCGGTCGCAATTCCTGGCGCAAAAACAGAAAAACAAGCGAAAGAAAATGCAAACTCGTCTATCCGTCCGATTCTTACAGATGAGGAATTAGCGCATATTCAGTCAATATAAAACAAGACGAGCAGCTGGAAATATCCAACTGCTCGTCTTGTTTTACTTTTTAATATTGTAAATCAATATCATATTCCATCATCTTCGCTGTTTCTTCAGCAACCCGAGCACCCAACAAATTTCTCACAATGTGAAATGACATATCAATTCCAGCTGAAATTCCTCCAGACGTAATAATATGCCCCTCATCTACAAACTTTACATTCTCTAATACTTCCACATTCGGAAAATCATTTCTAAAACTTTCAATACTTGCCCAATGTGTTGTCGCTTTGAAGCCATCGAGTAATCCAGCTTTCGCAAGTAAAAGCGCACCCGTACAAACAGAAGTCATTAACTTTACTTCTTTCATTTGCTCGCGGATCCAATTTGTTATTATTTCATTTTTCATTTCGTTTTCTCTAACACCTAATCCACCAGGAATAATTAAAATATCAACTGGAGGCAAGTTTTCGATACTATAGTCCGGTTGTACCTTTAATCCATTTCTCGCTGTAACCATTTCTCCATCTTGACTAACAGTACGAACTGTAAATAGTTGACCTTCACTTGTTGCTGTAACGGAAAAAACTTCAAATGGACCCGCAAAATCTAACACTTCCACTTCATTAAAAAGAAAAATCCCTACATTCCAGTGGCTAATCATAAGCTCACTTCCTCTTGCAAATGATGTAATAGGGATTCATACCCTTTTTCTAAAGCAATATCATATGCGGTTTTCCCATCATTTTTCTTAATCATTTTATTAGCACCATTTTCAAGAAGTAATATAATGATTTCTTCATTTCCTAATAACGCTGCTTCATGAAGTCCTGTCCAGCCACCACTTTGAACTGCATTCACATCTGATCCCTTTTCAATTAAGAAAGCTACAAGCTCGCTTTGTTTGTTCGCAATTGCTGCTTGAAGTGGCGTATTTTCATTTTCGTTTTTTGCTCTAATATGTATATCTGCACCCTGTTCTAAAAGGAAGCTTGCTAGTTCTTTCTGTCCAAAATAAGCTGCTAAATGAAGTGGTGTCCAGCCCTCTTCACTAAATTCGTTAACAACACTTGGATCCGTATTAATGATTTCTACTACCTTTTCTTTTTCCCCGCTTATGACTGCTTGTGATATTGATATGATTTGTTTCATAATGAACCTCCATGTATACAAATATTAAGTATCCCTTAATAAATTCCATTAATAATCACATGTTCCTTTCTAAATAATTAAGTTTACATAATAATATTATTTTTATAATTCGCTATCCTAATAAAAAAACAACCGACTCTAATGAGTAGATTGTTTTTGAATTTCATTTTTATAATTGTTTAAAAAAATATCATTTTCACTTACAACTAATAAACATTAATAAAAATGAAATGAAATTATATATTTAGCAGCCATAAACTCTTTATATATCAAAACCGGCTATTTACTTAAATTAATAGTTTTTTATCGTTTGAAAATAAAAATGGAATTTATCCTTACATTTGAAAAATACATATATAGCAAGAATCTATAGCAGTACTCTTATCATACTAATCTATAACAATTCTGCCTTCTTCCCTTACCTGTATCCTTTAAAACATAAGACTTTAAAACGAGTGCTGTTAGTGAATCTGTTAATGTTTTATATGATAAATTTGAAAGAGCTAATAGATCGTTCGTATATAACATTCTATGCTTCTCTAATAATAATAGTACTAAGCGTTCTGACGGTTTTAATGTTTCATCACTTTCTAGTATAAAATCTATATTTTTCATATCCCTACTTCTTACTCCTTATATAAAAAAATGATTTTAGTAGTTATTTAATATAAAAATACTACACAACAAATTTGAAGATATATCGAAATAACATAACACCCAAACACTTTTATACTATAACATAAAAAAGACATTTCCCCAAATTGAAAATGCCTTTTTATATCTACTTCTCTTTTTTATATAATTGATATGATTGTTCTAGCCCTTTATTATATTTCGTATTATTATCTGTCCATTCTCCCCCTAAGTTTCCTGGCCACCCTGATGTATTAGCAACATATTTAAGCAACTCCCAATCCTGCAGTCCTTTTTTCACACCACGTTCATACGATTTGACCATACTTGAAATTGCTATCGTTGTATTTATACGCGAATCCACTAAACTCTCTTCCGATAATTGCGCTGGTGCTAATCCACCACGATGTAATTGGAATAATCCGAAAGATGTTCCGTTATCCCCTATCGCTTTTCGATCAAATTTTGTTTCATGATCAGCAATAGATAATGGTATCCAATCTGGAATATCATACCTCTTTGCAACTTCACTAATTACTTGTTTATTATTTTTAATCTCTTTCTGCTTTTCATAGTTAATATAAATTACATAACTTAAAGTAACTAACGTAAATAATATGAATATATATTGTAGTGCCTTTTTCATCATTTCATCTCCTGCTTTGTATATGTTTCACTTTCTATATACACTATAAGACTTTTATGTGACATTCATTTGACAAAATGATATTAATTATACATAAACTGTTACAGTTTTAACTATCAATCTAAAAACTACAATTCTTCTAAAAGACTCCTCCAACACATAAAAACAATCAGCCTTTCATGTATAGTACATGAAAGGCTGATTGTTTTTCACTACACTTTTTTATGTATACAGTATATCCCTCTATAACAAAACAAATTGAAATTACTGATAAAATTGTACCTTGGATTTCATAAAATGCAGTAAAGAATTTTCCGCTTGGTCTATCCCAAATTTCTAATGAACCCGCGTAAATTGCGAAAGTTATATATGTAAGGTCAAATAGGAGAATTCCCGAAAGAACATAGGTTACTCCACTATTTTTCATTATTAGCTCACCTCCATTAATTTGATTTGTGAATAAAACAAAAAAGACCTTTATACGTTAAAGATCTTTTTCATCTTATTTTTGTTAGAAAAACGCCAGAACCTAAAACAAAAACTCACTTTATTATACGTATCTCCATATAAAAATTAAAGACTATAAGGTTACCAGCGTCTTCTCGATTATCATTTTCACATTAAATGTTTCTTGCAATATGCGGTTTACTATAATGGCTTGTTCCACCACCGCCTACTATTACTTTACCGCCTTTTTCGAAGATTAATAATTTACTTGAACCATCTGAAAGTAAAACTATTACTTCAGCATGATCACTTGTCGCTACATAGATTACATAACCACTTTTTGAAATACAAGTTTCCCAATTCTCATCAAATTCTGATCTTACAACTCGATTAGAATACACTTGATTTTCGATTCTTCCTTGTTCTTCGTTTTCCAAGTTTATTCCTCCCACTTCTCTAAAGTGTCATTTATAGTAAAATAACAGCCCATTTTAAATAGTGACTGACTTTAACATAAATAGTATATGTAGTTAGTAGGAGAATGCTTGGACAATGAAAACGTAACAGCATTTAAGTATTTTACAATCGGAATTTTTCCTTAATCATTACAGCTACTTCTTTAGCACTCAAATGAGTATTATTAATTTTTATGTACTCTTCTTTTTCAATTTCATCATGAAATGAATTTAATCTATGTTTTTTCATCGTTTCTTTTAAATTTTTTTCAGACCATTCAATGTCTCTTTTTTTCGGTTTATGCTCTAGTCTATGTGGACTTTTATTTCGCTCTAATCTTTCATCTAATTCTGCCTCGAGCTCTACAAAATATACTGCTGCGCCTTTTGATTCAAAAATACTTACTACATGGTTTATGTACTCCCAAGCCGATTGAAGGTCAAATGCCCATACATATGTAAAAATCATTCCGTATAAATCACTTTTAGACACTTCTTCAAACAGTTCATTACGAAACAAACTTACTAACCGTTGTGCTTCCGCTTTGTACTGTAATCAAAAAACGAGCTAACAAAATCAATCGTCATATGATTATGAAATAGCTTTAAATCAGTTATTTTTTCTAACTCATGCCCGACCGTCATTTTCCCGACTGCTTGCGGGCCAAATATTAAGATGAATTTCATTTGTTTGCCTCCGATTTTTCTCTATAAACAATGAAATAAAACATATCCTAAAATTGAAAATAAGGCAGTCGATGTTGTGTCGATTGCCTTATTTTCATGAATAGTTCCTATATTATTACTTTCGTACAGCTTCAAAAGTAATAATTTGTTCTGCATTTGACGGTTGCTTTTCATAAACATAGTCAGCAGAGCAAGTAATGTCAGTGAAACCTATACTTTCTAAAAGGAGCTTAAACTCTTCTATTCCATACCACCGCATTGCAAAACGTTGTAGTTCAGTTTGTACTAACTGTCCTTTACTCCATTTTTCATATTTTAAATATGATACAGTTACTTGGTTAAGCCAATCTATTTCAATTGATTTATTTTCTAATGTAATTCCGTCCCCGCTTGGCAGAGAAAAAGTCGATGTATGAATCTCACCCGTCTTCCAGTCATATGGAAACGCAAGATCTACAATTAAACGCCCACCTAGATTAAGATGTCGATAAAAACATTTCAGAGCATTTATAGAATCATCACGATTTTCAATTAAACAAAAGGATCCAGTAGGAATTATTATCGCTTCATATTTATGTGGCAGTGAAAATTGTTGTAAGCTTCCTTCATATAAATTAGGATGCAAGCCTCTCTCTTTACACCGCATACGGCAAGAATCTAGCATTTCAGGCGAATAATCTATCCCATCAACTTTAAAGCCAGCTTCAAGAAATGGAATAATGACACGTCCCGATCCTACTGCTGCTTCGAGAATTCTCCCTTTACAACTTTTTAAACGATCTTGATAATATTCAATATCACCTTTCAAAGAGTAACCGACAGGTTTTGTGAAATCATATAATTCCGTACAAAGTGTACTATAATAACTAAACATTTATTTTCTCCTCCGTTTTATGTGTACGGAAGATTCTAATTTACTTAATCTTTCCGTACCTCAAATTTTAATGAGAATTCGAAAGAGCTGACTGTCATAATATATCACTCGCTTTCTATAGAATATAATCATATTGTATAATATTCCCTTCAAAATGAACATATAGAAACCAAAATTCAGACTTATACTGAAAGGAGGATATGATGAATTCATTAATTGGATTTCTTTTTCTTCTTATCGCTATTAATGTTCTAATTTTCTTTATAGCAAAGCAGTGTAAACGAATATGGAAAATAGCCAGTGGTATTTTCATTCTTTCTTCTCCCATTTTCTTCTTTGCCACTTTGCACGTAATGGGAAAAAAAGTAGGAGATGATTAGCTGGAGGTTTTGCCGCTTTTACCTTTAGTGGCCTTTTAATCATTAATGCAATTTTTTTATTTGTTGTAAATATTATTATATCTACCAATAGAAATGCATAATACACTCCCTATGTTTGTAGGCATTTCTATTTCAAAATTTAAAGAGCTTACTATAGTAAGCTCTTTATCAAAAACTATTTATTTCACAATCGGCAATGTCACTTCACTCAATTTCACCGTTAGCTTCGTTCCTGCTTTCGGTCTAATTGTATAATCGTAATCACTTGCGATTAAAACGACCGCCATTTGATGCCCTACTTTAAATACATAATCATCTGGCTGCATGTCCCATGTAAATGTGTAATCTTTACCAGGTTGAATCGCTGTTGAATTTTCTATACTATTTAAGTTTTGAGGATCCATCCAACCTCTCGTTACAATTTCAGGCCTCGCTCCGCCATAATCAACGAGTAAAGCTGTTAAATTCGAAACAGATCGATCAATATTTCCTGTTATTGAAATTTTAGGCGTACCACTTATTCGCATATCTTTTTGCAGTACAGGCATTGTATATACTAATCGATTCGCTATTTCTAACTCAGGGTTTTCTACTAGTTGATTTGACTTTATTTTAGCATCATCTACTAATGAGAAAACATTGTTTACTGATCCCATACTTAATGGTAGATTGACTGCTTTATTACTTAAATACATACGGACTTTTGATGGTACAGCTGCTGGATCTGGCCAATTTTTTATTTTTTGCCACGATTTATTTTCACGTTGTACATCTACCATCGGTTCATCCATAATTCCATTTTCAATTCCATATAGCCAATAATCGAACCATTTATTTTGGGTTTGTTGCCAGTTATTACTTGATGTTCCACCATGTCCACCTTGATGTAACCACATTTTACGAGGAACATTATTTTTGCCAAGAGCTTCCCACCACTGTGCGAACTGCTTCGTTTTTACATTCCAATCATTTAAACCGTGAACAACAAACACACTAGCCTTCACATTCTTAACATCTTTTACATAGTTACGTTTATCCCAAAAATCGTTATAATCGCCTGTTTTACGATCTTGTCCAGCTGTTAGTTCTTTAATAATTTGCCCGCAAACTTCAGGGTTCTTTCTTGTTAGTATTGCTTCTGCCATATTATCTGTATCTTCTCCCTGATATCCACCTGGCGCAATAACCGCCCCATTTGCACGATAATAATCATACCAGCTACTAATCGCTGCGATTGGAATAATTGTTTTTAACCCTTCCACTCCTGTCGTTGCGACAGCATTCGGTAACGTACCATTGTAAGAAACTCCTGTCATTCCTACATTTCCCGAAGACCAATTTGCATTTACTTCCTTACCATCCTCTGTATATGCTTTCGCACGCCCATTTACCCAATCAATGACAGACTTCGTCCCTAGTATTTCTTGTTCATCTCCAGTTGTCGGACATCCATCTGATTTTCCAGTTCCGATACTTTCGCCTAAAATGACTGCATATCCTCTCGGAACATAATAATTACCATACGACCCAAGATTAACTGCCCCATACGGTTTTCCTTCATACGCATACAATTCTTCATCAACATTATAAACAGGAACATCTTTTAATCCTGATCGATATGGACTCATTTCATAAATAACGGGGACTTTCACATCTGAGTTCGTCTTTGGACGCATAACCTTTACTGATACACGATCTTTTTTACCATCACGATCACTATCAACTTCTGTCTCTACAAATAGATTTTCTACGATGGCTTCATCAAGTGAATAGATTGGCTTCGTCATCCCATTTTCTAATTCAATTTTCGTATTTGACATTAAACCCTCTGAAATTTGACCATTTAACATAACATTTTTGTCTTTTACGGAGCTCCCTTCATTTTCTTCTGCATGTGCAGTCATACTAGAAACTCCTGAAGTAATTGTTAAAGATAATATAGTCGATAGTGTAATTGCTATTTTCTTTTTTTCATGCCCTTCCCTCCCCATATATTCCTTCTTTTACTATACATTAAAAATGCAGAAAATTCAGTTTATATTTCGTAGAAAGTTGAGAAATTTGTAAAACATTCGAATCTTTCAAGATAATAGAAAAGGAACTAATAACAATTAGTTCCTTTCTATATACATATAAAATTGTATTTCTCCATCTTCTACCGAAACTCCGTATTCAAAACCATGTCTTTCTAATATACTTTTTACAATCGCTAATCCTAATCCAGTACCTGATTTTTCTTTACTGCGAGAAGAATCTAATACGTAAAAAGGCTCCCAAATTTTATCTATCTCTTTAATTCCCTCAGCAGCAATACCATTTTGAATTTGAAAATACACAATGCCATTTTTCTCTTCTAATATGATTTTTATATTTTGATTCGTTGTATATTTTATCGCATTAGAAATTAAATTTTGAAAGACCATTCTCATTTTATTTAAATCAGCATAAACAATCGTGTCACCAACACTATAGTTCACTTGCAACTTGAGTTCTTTCGACTCCAGTTCAATCTTATGCTTATCTATTATACTTTGTACTAGTGGTTCAATAGGGAATTCTTCTTTTTGTAAAATATCTCTTTCTAGTTTAGAAAATCGCAATAACTCTTCAATTAAATTTGAAATTTGATCTGTTTGTTTAATGATTGTATCAACATATGTGCCATCATCTAAACCGTCTTTTATTCCCATAGAATATGCTTTTACTAATGCGATTGGTGTTTTTAATTCATGAGTTACATCGCCCATAAATCGTTTTAAGTGGTCATTTCGATCTGTTAAATCTTGATGTGCTTCATGTAATTTATCACTCATAATGTTTATACTATTTGCTAAATCACCTATTTCATCATTCGTTTTAACTTTCGTCCGTTTAAATTTCAGACGTGAAATATCTTCTGCGACATCACTCAATTCATTCAGTGGCGTAGTGATTGTTTTTGAAAAATCCAGACGAGCACGATAATAAGAAATAGTGAGAATCCCAAAATGTATAAATAAAATGAGTTAAGCGTTTTAATTACTTCATTTGAATGTGCGATAGAAACTCCTACTAAAATCAACATATCATCTTTCGCAATGTATTTCGCAAAAAAAATAGATTTTATCTTTTCTTGATCATATATTTTATTCGATTGTCCGAGGTTCTTCACTTTCGTAATTTCTTCTTTTGTAATCCAAAGTTTATTCAATGCAACTCTCTTTTTTGTAAGTTGCATGCGTAATTCTTCATTAATAGCATCTTCTGAACTATTTATTGATGTATAAGCAATCGTAACATTACCTTCATTTTCAATACGATTTATAGCATCATCCAGCTCTTTACGCGGTATTGACTGGATTTGCGCTGTAATGCCTTCTAAGCTTTCACGTGTTTTGTGCACATTATATTTTGGTAAAAAATAGTTAATTAATAATAAAGAGATGGCAAAAATAAGGATGACTGTTAAAGAGATGCTGAAAAATAACTTTTTACCGAGTTTATTCACACTCTTCCTCCAAACTGTATCCTAAACCGCGATGTGTCTTTATAATATTTTCTCCTATTTTTTTACGTAATCTTCTTACATGCGTATCAACCGTTCGCTCTTCCCCAAAATAATCAAATCCCCAGACGATATCTAACAACTTTTTCCTCGTTAAAATCGTGCCTTTATGATTTAAAAAGCACTTTATTAATTGTAATTCTGTCTTTGTAATGTCTAATTCTTTCTCATTTTTATATACTTTATTTTTGGTGAAATCTATTTTTAAATCTTGAACTTGAATAACATCTTCATGCTGTACAAGTTTTTTCGCTCGCGTAATTAGCACTCCTGGGTGAAATGGTTTTTTCACATACTCATCTGCCCCGCTTTGAAGAGCTGCTAATTCATCTTCACTTTCACTTTTCGCAGTAAGCATTAATACTTTTACACTCGAATTCTTTTTTATTTCCTGACAGACAGTAATACCACTACTTTTCGGCATCATCCAGTCTAAAATAGCTAGGTCAATTTTCTCATCATAAAATATTTGAAGTGCTTCCTCTCCATCTTTTGCTAATAAAACTTCGAAGCCTTCTTTTTCAAAATACGCTTTTAAAATTTTCAGCATATCTTGTTCATCATCCGCGATTAATACTTTCATTACATTTCCTCCATTACTTATAAACAAATATCAATTTTATCATACAACTTCTTTGTTACATCAATGTGACATAAAAATATTTACAACGTTTGAGGGTATAGTAAGTGTGAGGTGTTGTTTCATGTTCAAAAAAATAGGAGTCATTACTCTTCTCTTCTTTTTATTATCAACAAATGCGTTCGCAAATACAAATAAACAAATTGAAGTATTTGATTGTAAAAAAGAAATGGTCGTTCAAAAACAATCTTTAGATCCAGCTATTCAAAAAGAAGCTGTTCAATATGCTAAATACATTACTGGCCCGTTCAAAAACTTAAACGTCGTTCCAAAAGATGGTCACATGATAAAAATCCCTTTATCTAAACCAGTTTCTATTACAAATCAATGGTTACATACAACAATTGATGAGGTACTTATTCTTCTCCCGCTTAATGAAAAACCTTATATTATGCTTTACGATGATGAAAATAATCCGCATTTTTATTATGTAAAAGGTAATCCGAAAACTTTATTGAAACAAATGAATGTTAAATTATAATTAATTAAAGATCCCGCAAGTATCATTCGCGGGATCTTTCTTTATCAGTTAACAACTTGATTTTCATTTAAAAAATTAATAATCTGCCTTTTGTGATGGTTATCGTGATCTACGAATTCTTTAATAATATATATTAGAGAGTACGGCATTCCAGTATGAGGACAATATGATACTCCATTGGCAGTTAAATGTTCCTTTAGCTTTCCAATAGACAGTCGGTTAAGCTCTTGAACAAGTAAATCTCTTTTAGCTTGTGCTTCTTCAAGAAGTTTTATCTTAGATATACCTGATTTTGCATAATTAGAGGCTTGTTTATTATATGTATCAAAGTCAGGGAACTCCATTCCCTGTCCATCTCTCACTGATGATAATGTCTCACGTAAAAGATAGTCATCCCAATTCATAATATGAGATACAATCTCACCAATAGTCCATTTCCCCTCTGATATTGGCGCTGTCCACAATTCTTCTTTCATACCTTTCAATGTGGTTATCCACATTGAATAATCTTTAAAATCATTAATAATTTTATTTTCTCCCATCATCTAATCCCCATTCTAATAGTAGATTCAAATAAATTATACCATAAATCTACATAATACAGAACGAACGTTCTCTTGGGGATCAAATAATAATTCACTACATCCTTTTATCTAAGTTTAGATAATGGCTTGTTCCTACATACATTTTCCCTTTCGCAAATCCACTCGAAGTATAAAATTTATCCCCCTGTTCTGTATCTGTATGTAAGACAACAATAGTAAAATAGATTTTTGCATCGCTTAAGATTCTCCCTAACAGTAACTTTCCTAATCCTTTCCGCCGGTAATCTTTTGCAATATAAAATCTTCTTAATCGACCAATCTTATTATTTTTCGTATACGGATCTTGATTTAATCCTCCAATTCCAATTAACGTATCCTCTCGAAAGATTCCATATAAACATTCACCTGTTTTACTAAACGTATTTCTTTTACTTTCATATTCATTTATTAGTTTTATTAAGAAGTTAAATCCTTCTTCTTTACTTTCCTGGACAAGGTGATTGACCTCATATTTTAGCAAATCTCCAATTCGTTTTATTTGTATATTTTCCAGCTTACTCCCCCACTTTCTCTATCCAAATGTATCTTTTTAAAAAATAAAAATGCCCAAGAATATATTATCCTGAGCATTCATTTGAATGTGAACTTATTCATTTTGTTATGTACGTATTCTTCAATTCTGGTAATATCCCCTTCAGTTCCATTAAATCATCAATTACTAAATCAGCATGAGCAAGCTCATCTTCTTGTGCAAAATCAAAATTACATCCAATCGCAATTAAACCATTATCTTTTGCCGCATTAATATCCGATAAACGATCCCCAACTACCGCTGCCTCTTGTATATCATACTTCTTCAAAATACCTTTAACTAAGTCACCTTTATTTAGCGAGTGTATTTGTTCAATACTGAATATTTCCGTAACCCATTGGTCTAAACCATAATAAGATACGATTGCCTGTAAATATTCCGTTAAACCATTACTAGCAATGTAAATGGAACAGTTATTTTCTTTTATAAAACTAAAAATTTCCTTTACATTCGGATATAAAGCACCATTTCCGTTCTTTATATTTTCAATTAGTCTTTCTAAAAAATATGCATCTGTTTGTTCCCTTACTTCATTAGAATAATTAGGTAATAAAGCTTCCCAAACTTTAGGTAAAGGTACACCCATAATTTCACGATATTTATCAATTGGTGTTATCGTATTCCATAATTGTAGTGACCGTAAATGAT